>JAEMQE010000005.1:1908-11332 GCA_022758945.1 Lentimicrobium sp.
TAATTGAAAATCTGTGATTTTCAAATATTTCAATTTTTGGAACGAAGCCAAAAAAATGTAATTGAAAATCTGTGATTTTCAAATATTTCAATTTTTGGAACGAAGCCAAAAAATTGTAATCGAAAATCTATGATTATTAATCGCATAAAAAAAGTCTAAAAATTAGACTATATCAGCTATTCTTTTCAGTTTATTCATGTCTTTAATGACTATTTTTTTTCCAATCAATTCAATCAATCCTATTTTATTAAAATCTGATAATAATCGGATGCAACTTTCGGTGGCAGTTCCAATCATTCCTGCTAATTCTTCGCGAGAAAGTTGGATGCGTAGCGAGCCATCTGCATTTTTTCCAAAAGATTCTTCAAGGTAAATAAGAGTTTCAGCTAATCGTTCTTTGACTGTTTTTTGAGAAATAGAAATCATATGTTCGTCAGCATCTTTCAAGTCGCCGCAAATGGTTTTCATAACATTCATCGAAAATTGATTGTTTTTATCGAACATATTGATGACTTCGCTTCGAGGTATGAAACATACTTCCATATCTTCTAAAGCAACTGCACTTAAGTTCGCAGGTTCATCACTAATCATAGAACGTTGTCCAAGTAATTCTCCGGGCTTAACTAATTTTATAATTTGGTCTTTTCCGTTAGGGCTTAATTTTGACAATTTACAAGCACCAGTAGTAACACAATAAATACCATTTACAAGATCTCCTTCTTCAAATATAGGACTTCCTTTTTTTATCGTATAGGATGTTTTGCATTCGGCAATTTTTATCAGTTCGTCTTTGTTAAGCGCTTTCAAAGAGCTTAATTCTCTAACGATACATTGTTCACATTTACCCATGGGAGAAAAATATTATTATGAAATACAAATCTACAAAATTATATGATAATTATCATATTTTTAATTAGTTCTCCGAGTATATTTGTGCCCTGAAAAAATCTAAAAAAATTATGGACCAAAAATCCTGTTTTCATTGTGGATTAGAAGTTGCGAAAGACGAGGAAATTTTGTTTGATGACAAGAGTTTTTGTTGCAACGGTTGCAAAACCGTGTACGAAATTTTTAGCCTCAATGATATGACTTGCTATTATGATTTCGAAAAATCGCCTGGGGCAACTCCGCTTGATATCATAGGAAAATATGATTTCTTAGACAATGAAAGTATCGTTTCGAAACTTCTGGAATTTCAGGATGATAAAACGGCCATTATTTCACTCAGTATTCCACACATTCATTGCAGTTCGTGTATTTGGATACTCGAAAATCTTCAAAAATTGCAGAAAGGGATTAGCAGTTCTCAAGTGAATTTTCCCGAAAAAAAAGTTAGAATTACCTATAATCCCGAAATTATTTCGCTCAAAACTATTGTCAATTTGTTGAGCTCCATTGGTTACGAACCCTACATAAGTTTAGAAAATTATGAAACTGGCGAGAACAATGTCGATAGAAGCTTAACTTACAAATTAGGCTTAGCGTTTTTCTGTTTTGGTAACATTATGTTGCTTTCTTTTCCGGAATATTTTGAGGTCAAAGAATTTTGGTTAGACACCTATAAACCCTTTTTTCGATGGTTAATTTTTGCTTTATCCTTACCTTCATTCTTATATTCAGCTAGTGGTTATTATGTTTCGGCTTACAAAAGTATTAAATCAAGATTGCTCAATATAGATATTCCAATTGCTTTGGGAATCATTATTCTCTTCATCCGAAGCACTTTTGATATTGTTATGAATTATGGTTCTGGTTTTTTTGATAGCTTGACAGGTCTTATTTTCTTTATGCTTTTGGGCAAAATGTTTCAAACAAAAACCTATAGTTTCTTGAGTTTCGAAAGAGATTTTAAATCTTATTTTCCAATAGCAATCACAAAAATTAATGCTGATTTTTCCGAGGAAAGTGTTCCCATTTATGAAATTGAAAAAGGAGATAGATTGTTAATTAGAAATCAAGAATTGATACCAGTTGATGGTATTCTAATTTCCGAAAAAGCCGAAATTGATTATAGTTTTGTCACCGGAGAAGCTATTCCTATTACTAAAAAGTCTGGAGATAAAGTTTTTGCTGGAGGAAAACAAATAGGAAAAGTAATCGAAATGGAAGTCTTACTTTCGGTTTCGCAAAGTTACTTGACTCAATTGTGGAGTAATGATGTTTTTCAGAAAAAAGTAGAACAAAAATACAAATCCATCACCGATAAAATTAGTCATTATTTTACGCCAGTACTTTTAATAATTGCTTTTGCAGGATTTGGATATTGGATTTTTATTGACATCAATATTGCATTCAATGTTTTTACGGCGGTTTTAATTGTAGCTTGTCCTTGTGCCTTGGCTTTGACCGCACCATTTACATTTGGTAATATTTTGCGAATTTTAGGCAAAAAGAAATTCTATCTCAAAAATGCTTTGGTTATCGAGCAATTAGCCAAAGTGGATACCATAGTTTTTGACAAAACCGGAACCATAACGACCAATAAAAAATCGAATATTTTCTATGAAGGAAAAGCGTTTTCAGATGAAAATTTAATTTTAATAAAAAATGTGCTTCGCGCTTCGAATCATCCGTTGAGTAGAATGTTGTATGATTTTTTGCCAGAAAGTAAAAAAATCAAAATAAATGATTTTGTGGAAATCACCGGAAAAGGAATTCAAGCCACTATTGATGGAATCAAAATTCAGATTGGTTCAGCTGATTTTGTTGGAAAATCCGAAGAAAATAGTATTCAGCAAACGTCGGTTCATATCAAAATTAATGAGAGTTATTACGGAAAATACATTTTTAACAATCAATATAGAGAGGGTTTAGAAAAGCTTTTCAAAAATTTAAGTATCAATTATCAAATTAAAGTTTTGTCAGGCGATAATGAAGGGGAACTCGATACTTTGTCTGCTATTTTACCAAAAGACACCGAATTAATTTTCAACCAAAAGCCTGAACAAAAACTGGAATTTATTAAAAAACTGCAGCAAGAAGGTAAAAATGTGATGATGGTAGGTGATGGTCTTAATGATGCAGGCGCTTTGGCACAAAGCAACATTGGGATTTCGATTTCTGAAAATGTCAATGTTTTTTCGCCTGCTTGTGATGCGATTCTAGATGCGAGTGAATTTGAAAAATTGAACTATTTTTTAAAATTGTCAAAGAAATCTATTAAAGTTATTAAAATGAGTTTTACACTGTCGTTAATTTATAATATTGTAGGATTATCATTTGCAATAACTGGAAATTTATTGCCATTAGTGGCAGCGATAATTATGCCTTTGAGTACTGTGACAATTGTGAGTTTTGTAACGATTGTTAGTAATTTTTATGCAAAAAGGTTAAAATAAATTAATTAATTCAATGTTTTTATTTTACCTTTGGCTAAATTTAAAAATATGATAAATGTCATATATTGGAGTTTACCTATATGTTACATTTGCTAAATCAAATAATTTTTATGAGTGTCATTTATATTTTAATTTCTGTTAGTATTGTCATTGCTATTTTTTTCTTTGTTGCTTTTATTAGAGCAGTGAAGACTGGTCAATATGATGATGATTATACCCCTTCTGTTCGAATGCTTTTTGACGATGAACTTGTCAAAAAGGTAAGTGAAGAACACCCTATGAACGCTGAAAACAGTGCCAAACTTTAAATTTTTAAACCAATTAATAATTATTTTTTATGGAAATGCAACAGTTTTATTATGACAACAAAATTGTAAAAAATTTCATTTACGCGACCATCCTTTTTGGAGTTGTGGCAATGTCTGTCGGCTTATTAGAAGCCTTTTTTTATCTTTTTCCAAATTTAACGGACGGTATTTCGTGGTTGAGTTATGGTAGATTAAGACCTTTACACACCAATGCGGCAATTTTTGCTTTTGTTGGAAATGCTTTTTTTGCTGGAATGTATTATTCTATGCAACGTTTGCTAAAAACAAGAATGTTCAGTGATTTTCTGAGTTATTTCCATTTTTGGACTTGGCAAGGCATTATTGTCGCAGCAGCAATTACTTTACCTTTAGGGTATAGTTCTTCACACGAATATGCTGAGTTAGAGTGGCCAATAGATATTGCGATTGCACTGTCTTGGGTGGCTATGGGCATCAATATGATTGGGACTATGATAAAAAGGAGAGAGCGTCATTTATATGTTGCGATTTGGTTTTACATCGCCACTTTTGTTACTGTCGCTGTATTGCATATTTTTAATAATTTAGAATTACCAGTTTCTGCTTTTAAAAGTTACACAATATATGCGGGGGTTCAAGATGCCTTGGTGCAATGGTGGTACGGTCACAATGCGGTTGCATTTTTCTTGACTACACCCTATTTAGGATTAATGTATTATTTTGTACCAAAAGCAGCGAATCGTCCAGTTTACTCTTACAGACTTTCAATTGTTCACTTTTGGTCGTTAATATTCATATATATATGGGCAGGACCACACCATTTATTGTATTCAGCTTTACCTACTTGGGCACAAAACTTGGGAGTTGTGTTTTCTATTATGTTGATTGCTCCATCTTGGGGAGGAATGATAAACGGACTTTTAACGCTAAGAGGAGTTTGGGATAAAGTACGTGTTGAGCCAGTTTTAAAATTCTTTGTTGTGGCTATTACAGGTTATGGTATGGCTACTTTTGAAGGACCAATGTTGTCCCTTAAAAATGTAAACGCTATTGCTCATTATACGGACTGGATTATTGCTCACGTTCACGTTGGAGCATTGGCTTGGAATGGATTTATGGCGTTCGGTATGATATATTGGTTAATTCCAAGAATGACTAAAACAACACTTTTTTCAACTAAATTAGCTAATTTTCATTTTTGGATTGGAACCCTAGGCATAATACTTTATACACTTCCAATGTATGTTGCTGGTTTTACACAAGCATCAATGTGGAAACAATTTAATCCAGACGGAACATTAACTTATGGTAACTTTCTTGAAACTGTAACTCAAATTATGCCAATGTATTGGATGAGAGCTACAGGTGGAACATTATATCTTACAGGAATGTTGACCTTGGTTTACAACATTATTAGAACAGTAAGAGCTGGTTCTAAAATAGAAGATGAATTGGCCGAAGCCCCTGCTTTAGTTAGAATTAGTAATGGAAGAATCAAAGGTGAAAAATTCCACCCTTGGTTAGAAAGAATGCCTATTCAATTAACAATTTTGGCAGTAGTAGCTATTTTAATTGGAGGAATTATAGAAATTGTTCCAACGATAATGATTAAATCTAATATTCCGACAATTGCTAGCGTAAAACCTTATACGCCTTTAGAATTGCAAGGTAGAGACTTATACATTCGTGAAGGTTGTGTGGGTTGTCACTCACAATCAGTTCGTCCTTTCCGTAGTGAAGTAGAACGTTATGGACCACAATCCAAAGCTGGAGAATTTGTTTACGATCACCCATTCCTTTGGGGTTCTAAACGTACAGGTCCAGATTTATTAAGAGTTGGAGGTAAATACAATGACAATTGGCATTTTAATCACTTCTGGAGTCCACAAAGTATTTCTGCAGGTTCAATTATGCCAGCGTATAAATGGTTGTTTGCCAATGAAGCAATGGACACTACTTTGACTGAAAAGAAAATGAAAGCGATGCAAACCCTTGGCGTTCCTTATACAGATGAGCAAATTGCAAATGGATCGAAAGATTTGAGAGCACAAGCTTTGAAAATTGAAGAAAGTTTGAAAAACGACCCTGACTTTGTGAAAAGCTATAACGAAAGCAAGAAAAAAGCCGAAGCTAGAGGAGAAAAATTTGTTCCAATGAATGAAAGAGAAATCGTGGCGCTAATCGCATACATTCAAAGGCTTGGAACTGATATCAAAGTGAAAACGACTAAATAAGAGTAATTATGTTCGAACAAATAAAACATAATTTGGAAACTATCGAAGGTATCGAGAGCTATCCTATAGTTGCTTTACTGATTTTCTTTTCTTTTTTTGTAGCACTTGCCTTTTGGGTTTTTTCATACAAAAAAGAAAAGATTGATGAAATGAGCCACATCCCTTTTAACGACGACCAAAACCTATAATTTTCTAAATTAAAATAATATGAAAAAATTAATTCCATCATATATAAGAGTTCTTGTCATTTTCTTTGCGGTCTTTGCTGCAATGGAATATTTTATTGACTCTGGAGACAAACCAGCCTTTATTAAATTTCCGATGGTATCTCTATTTTTATTAGTATTTCTGTTTTTACTCATCGCAATAGAAGTAACTGTGAATGCGGTAGATACTATAACTTATCATTTACTAACTGAAGAACAAAAAGCAAAATTAGCTGAAACTACTAATATTAGCTTTACAGAAAGTGAGTGGTATAAAAAAATTGTAAATCTACTTACTAAAACAGAATCTACGGAAAAAGGGGAAGAACAATTATTACTTGACCACGATTATGATGGTATCAAGGAATTAGACAATAATTTACCGCCTTGGTGGGTATATTTATTCTATGGTTGTGTCATTTTTGCAGTGGTATATCTAGTTCGATTTGAAGTAATGGGTGGCGACAACCAAGAAATGGAGCTTAAAAAAGAAATGGCTCAGGCTCAAATTGATATCGCAGAATACAAAAAAACAGCTCCGGATTTAATGGACGAAAATTCAGTAACTTTATTAACCAGTCCAGCTGATTTAGGTGCAGGAAAAGCCATTTTTATGAAAAATTGTATTCCTTGTCACAGACCTGATGCAGGTGGTTTGATTGGTCCAAATTTAACAGATGATCATTGGATTTTAGGTGGAGGAATTAAAAATGTTTTCCATACCATTACAAATGGTGGTCGTGATGGAAAAGGAATGATTGCTTGGTCAAAAAATGGAATGAAACCTAAAGACATTCAACTTGTAGCCAGTTATGTTTTGTCTTTGAAAGGAAGTAATCCTGTAAATCCTAAAGCTCCAGAAGGAGAAGTATGGGTAGATCCAAGTGCATCTAAAACAGCTGCGGTTGCACCAGTTGCTACAGATACTACAGCAGTAAAAAAATAATAAAAGACGATAAATACAAAGCTAACAGATCCTGAATTATTTCAGGATTTGTTTTTTGTAGAATTATTTAGAAATATAATTTAACTTTGGTACAATAGATATTTTTTCTAAACGAAATGATCACGTATTATATCAGAATCAGTTTTGTAAAAACAAAATCAATTCTTTTTAATGGAATGTAACATAGGTTTCAAAGCAAATGAATACAATACTTTAATTTTATACTTTTAAATTTAAAATTTTAACAATGTCAAAATTACCAGACGAAGCTTTTAGAGATACCATCGGAACAATTGATGAAGAGGGAAATAGAAAATATATTTTTCCTAAAAAACCTTCCGGAAAGTTTTATGATTACCGAAAGTGGGTGAGCTACTTTTTACTAATTATTTTGGTTGCAAATCCTTTTATAAAGATCAATGGCAATCAGTTTATGATGTTCAATGTTTTGGAAAGAAGATTTAATATTTTCGGATTTCCATTTTGGCCACAGGATTTTTACCTCTTCGTGATATCTATGATTGTGGGAGTGGTTTTTGTCATTCTCTTTACTGTCATTTTTGGTCGAATTTTTTGTGGATGGATTTGTCCACAAACCATATTTTTAGAAATGGTATTTCGTAGAATTGAATATTGGATTGAAGGGGATCGTGGTGCTCAAATGCGTTTAGCAAAACAAGAATGGAATGCTGAAAAAATTAGAAAGAAAGCCATCAAATGGTTTATTTTTCTAATAATTTCTTTTTTTATTGCCAATGTTTTTCTTGCCTACCTTATCAGCAGTGACGAACTAATTACAATGATTGAAGACGGTCCAATGTCGCACATAAGCACTTTAATATCATTGCTCATTTTTACTGGAGTATTCTACTTTATTTTTGCTTGGTTCAGAGAACAAGTTTGTATTATTGCTTGCCCTTACGGAAGATTGCAAGGTGTATTGTTGGATGATAAATCCATCAATGTGGCTTATGATTTTGTTCGTGGCGAAAAAGAAACCGGTAGAGCTAAATTCAACAAGCAAGAAGACAGAGCAGCCACCGGAAAAGGAGATTGTATAGATTGCAAACAATGTGTTCACGTTTGCCCAACAGGAATTGATATCAGAAATGGGACTCAGTTAGAATGTGTGAATTGTACAGCTTGTATAGATGAATGTAATTCGATTATGGAAAGTGTTGGTTTGCCAAAGGGACTCATTCGATATGCTTCAGAAGACGAAATCGAGAAAAATGCTAAATTTAAATTTACTGCAAGAATGAAAGGATATTCTGCAGTGTTATTTATTTTGGTTGGCGTTTTGGTTGGATTATTGTTTTTGAGAACTGATGTTGAGGCGGTTATTTTGCGATTGCCTGGACAATTGTATCAACATAAAGGAGAAAGCATCAGTAACATTTATACGTTTAAAGTTATCAATAAAACCAATAATGATTTCAATGATATACACTTTAAACTGGTTGGTATAAAAGGAACTTTGAAAGTGGTTGGTGAGCAAGATTTGAAAGTGCCAAAACAAGGAATGAAAAGTGGAACTTTGTTTATTGAAATCAATCAATATTTATTGGAATCCGACAAAACTAAATTGGAGATTGAAGTTTATGATGGTAATAAAAAAATTGAAACAAGTAAAACAAGTTTTTTAAGTCCAAGAAGTTTTGACTAACTTTATAGACTTTTAACAAAATAAGACAGTATGAAAATTAATTGGGGAACAGGAATTGTCATTGCATTTGCATTGTTCATTACGTTTATTTTATATTTTATTATCAAAGTACAAGTGGATTCTAAATACGATAATGACTTGGTAGTAGAGGAATATTATAAGCACGATGCTAAATTTGGGGATGAAATGGTGAGAGTTCAAAATGCTCAGGATTTGCCTCAAAAACCTGTAATAACAACTACTTCTGAAGGAGTTTCAATCGTATTTCCAGAAGTTTTTATTTCCAAAGACATCAAAGGGAAAGTTTCTTTTTACCGTCCCTCCAACAAAAAATTTGATTTCGACGTTCCTATTTCTCTTTCCAGACTTTCTATGAATGTTCCTGCAAAAAGATTAGTTGGGGGACGTTGGGACATCAATATGGAATGGCAATATGAAGGCAAACAGTATCTTTCTAAAGAAATAATTTATATTAAATAAAAAGATTTTAAGTCTAATAATTGAAGTCTGCAATCTGTAATTTAAAATGCTTATAACCGCTTTTTTATTCGGTTTAATCAGTAGTTTTCACTGCATCGGAATGTGTGGTCCAATTGCTATGATGTTGCCTGTAGATAGAAGCAATCAAGCTAAGAAAACAGTACAAATCATTACCTATCATATCGGGAGATTATCTGCTTATGCAGCGATTGAATTGGTTTTTGGTTTGCTTGGAAAGGGATTATATCTTGCCGGAATGCAACAAAA
>JAEMQE010000298.1:0-4105 GCA_022758945.1 Lentimicrobium sp.
AAAAATATAGTATCGCAAATGTATATCTTTTTAGTATATACTTTTTAAATTTTATGATTTTTATTCAAAGGGTTAATTGTAACTGAACACTCAATTACTGACCACTAATCACTCTAATCGTATTTTTCACATCTTCGGCAATTTTTCTTGCTTTAATGATGTCTTCATTCACTATGGTGACGTGTCCCATTTTCCGGAAAGGACGCGTTTGCTTTTTCCCATAGATATGAGGAGTAACGCCATCCCAACCTAATATTTTTTCTATATTTTCATAAACGACATCTCCTGAAAAACCATCTTCACCAACCAAATTTACCATAATTCCGGCAACTTTACTATCAGTGTCTCCAAGAGGCAAATCGAGAATGGCTCGCAAATGGTTCTCAAATTGTGATGTATAACTAGCTTCGATACTATAATGACCTGAATTATGTGGTCTTGGTGCGACTTCGTTTACCAAGATTTCATCGTCTTGGGTTTGGAACATTTCGACTGCCAAAAGTCCTACGTGGTTAAATTTTTCGGAAACATCGAGTGCAATAAGCCTTGCTTTTGCAGCGACTTTATCGTCAATTCGAGCTGGGCAAATCACATATTCCACTTGGTTGGCTTCAGGATGAAATTCCATTTCAACAACGGGATACGTTTTGATTTCGCCTGAAGGATTGCGGCAAACGATAACGGCTAATTCATTTTTGAATTCGACCATTTCTTCGGCAATGCATTCTACGTTGGGTAAATTCTCAACATCTTGAAGGTTTCGAATGATTTTTACGCCATTTCCATCATAACCAAATTCAGTACATTTCCACACAAAAGGTAATTGCATTGCAGATTGCAGATTGCAGATTGCAGATTTCAGATTATCTAAATCGGAAAATTTTTTGAAAGGAGCGGTTGGAATGTTGTTGTTAATATAAAAAGCTTTTTGGATTCCCTTGTTTTGGATCAATTTCAGGGTTTTTGGAGAAGGATAAACTTTTACGCCTTCATTTTCCAATTTTTCCAAAGCTTCAAGATTGACCAATTCAATTTCGAAAGTCAAAACATCAACTTGTTTCCCAAAATTATACACGGTTTCAAAATCCATTAAATCTCCCTGGAAAAATTTGTTGCAGGCGATTTTGCAAGGCGCTTCCTCGCTTGGATCAAGAACATAGGTTTGAATATCGAATTTTCGGGTGTCAAATAGCAGCATTTTGCCGAGTTGTCCGCCACCGAGAATTCCCAATTTAAAATTGGACGAAAAATAATTCATTTGTTATAGTTATTTTTTTTAACGGTCAAATGCAGTCGCTTCGCTCGTGTCATTGTGTTGTTGTTTGTTGAGAGCAAAGATACTTCATAATGCTTGAATAGGAAAATGCTATTTTATTTTCTTCAAAATTTCCTTGAATTAAGAATAGAAGAATTAAAAAGTAATTATTTACTTAATGTTTAGTGTTGTTTTTCAATACATTAAAATTTATTTTAAAGTCAAAATTCAGTTTTTTTAAACGTTTAGAATTCAGTATCTTTGCAAATTATTTTAAAAACGAAAAAGTGATACAATTACACGATAAACAATTTGTTCCGTTTGTTTCTGCACAAGAAATAGACTTTGCCATAGCAAAAATAGCTGCATTAGTAGAAGATGATTTTGCCGATGAAACTCCAGTATTTGTTGGGGTTTTGAATGGTGCTTTTATGGTAGTTTCTGATTTTATGAAACAATATAAAAAACCTTGCGAAGTGTGTTTTATAAAAATGGCTTCTTATGAAGGAACTACTTCAACAAATGAAGTAAAACAATTAATAGGTTTAGATCAGGATTTAACTGGGCGAACTGTAATTATTATTGAAGATATTGTTGATACCGGAAATACTTTGGTGGCTTTAAAAGAATTATTTAAAAAACAGAACGTAAAGCATTTCAAGATAGCAACGTTGTTTTTTAAGCCGGAAGCTTATAAAAAAGAGATCAAAATAGACTATGTTGGAATTAGAATTCCAAATAAATTTATCGTTGGTTATGGATTAGACTACGATGGATTAGGTAGAAATTTACCAGAAGTATATCAATTAAACGAATAACAAGGCAACACACTAACACATACTTATGATCAACATTGTTTTATTTGGGAAACCAGGCGCAGGAAAAGGAACTCAGGCAGAATTTTTAAAAGAAAGATACAATTTAGTACATCTTTCAACGGGGGATATTTTTAGATTTAATATCAAAAATGAAACCGAATTAGGGAAATTGGCCAAAAGCTATATGGACAAAGGCGATTTAGTTCCTGATGGATTGACTATCAAAATGCTCGAAGATTCAGTAGATAATAATCTTGGTGCAAATGGTTTTTTATATGACGGTTTTCCAAGAACTTTGGCTCAAGCTGAAGAATTAGATAAGTTTCTAGCCTCTAAAAAATGGAAAGTTGCTGCTACGATTGCACTTGAAGCAAATGACGAAATTCTAATACATCGCGTACTTGAAAGAGGAAAAACTTCTGGCAGACCTGACGATCAGGACGAAGAAAAAATCAGACACCGATATCAGGAATACAACGAAAAAACAGCTCCTTTAATGGAGTATTACAAAGCACAAAATAAATTTTATCCAGTAAATGGAATAGGTTCTATAGCCGAAATAACAGAGCGATTAAGCACTATTATTAATAATTTATAGAAGCAATTTCCAGCTGAACGCTACAAGTCCTCGCTTCAAAAACAATTTTTCCAAACCATAAAAGGAGCTTCCTTTGGTCGCTCTTTTTTGTTAGGAAAAAATAAGTTTTTGAAACTGCGGGCTTTTCGCTTACATCTGGGCTAGAAAGCAGTTTTAACAATAAAAATATACATTGGAAATTCTAATAATTCTTTTTTTAATCATCCTCAACGGAGTTTTCTCTATGTCAGAAATTGCACTGATTTCGGCACGAAAAAACCGATTGGAAACCGCTGCAAAAAAGGGAAATAAAAATGCCCAAATCGCATTGGATTTGGCTAATTCACCCAATAAATTTTTATCGACAGTTCAAATAGGAATTACACTGATAGGAATTCTTACCGGTATTTATTCTGGAGACAAAATCACACACGATGTTCAGAATTTTATAGCAGGATTTGAAATACTAAAACCATTTGCTCCTTCAATTGCAGTAGGAATTGTGGTAGTGATTTTGACTTTTTTTTCTTTGGTTTTGGGAGAATTATTGCCCAAAAGAATTGGATTAAACCATCCGGAATCCATAGCCAAAGCCGTTGCATGGCCAATGAAAATTGTTTCAATTATTACCGCTCCATTTATTTGGTTATTAACCCATTCGACAGAATTTTTGTTGAAAGTTTTGCAAATAAAACCCACTGCTGACGGCAAAGTAACCGAAGAAGAAATTAAAGCCATCATCAAAGAAGGAACTGAAGGCGGCGAAGTACAGGAAATAGAACAAGATATCGTGGAACGTGTTTTTCATATTGGAGACCGAAAAATAAATTCCTTGATGACACATAGAAAATCAGTGGTGTTATTGCCATTGCATTCTAGTAAAACTCAGGTTAAGGAATTTATGCTCAAAGAACTGCATTCTATTTATCCCGTTTATGAAGAAAATCACGATGATATTGTTGGGGTCGTAAATTTGAAAAGCATATTTGCCAATATTGACAAAGACAATTTCAATTTACCTGATATTATGACCGAAGCGCCTTTTATGATGGAGCAAACCACAGCATACAAAGCATTGGAACAATTCAAAAAATCAGGCATTCATTATGCATTTGTGTCAGATGAATATGGTGTTTTTCAGGGAATAATCACCTTGAATGATATTTTGGAAGCTTTAGTCGGTAATGCTTCAGATTTTTATAAAGAAGATTTTAAATTGATCGAAAGACAAGACGGAACCTGGATGGTTGATGGGCATTATTCCTTGCATGATTTCTTGACTTATTTCGAATTAGACGAATTAATTAATGATTACGAAGTGACCACCGTGAGTGGATTAATAATGACGGAACTTTCTCATATTCCAAAAGAAGGAGAGAAGTTGATTTGGCAAAAATTTGAGTTGGAAGTCATTGATATGGATGGCGTGAAGATTGATAAAGTGATGGTGAAAGC
>JAEMQE010000298.1:4205-11295 GCA_022758945.1 Lentimicrobium sp.
AATGACAGAAGGAAATTTTGTAGATTACGTAAAAATATATGTTTCTTCCGGAAAAGGAGGAAAAGGATCTACGCATTTACATAGAGAAAAATTTATCGAAAAAGGAGGACCTGATGGTGGTGATGGTGGTCGTGGTGGACACATATATTTGGTTGGAAACAAAGGACTTTGGACCTTGTTTCATCTGAAATTTGCACGTCATATCAAAGCCGGTCACGGTGGAGATGGCGGTGGAGACAGAAGTACAGGTGCTGATGGAGAAGATAAATTTATCGAAGTGCCATTAGGAACGGTCGTAAAAGACAAAGAAACTGGAGAAACTTTATTCGAAATCACCGAAGATGGCGAGAAACAAATTCTTTCTCGTGGTGGAAAAGGAGGATTGGGAAACTGGCACTTTAGAAGCTCGACCAATCAAACACCAAGATATTCTCAACCGGGTTTGCCTGGAGTAGAAATGGATGTGATTTTGGAACTAAAAGTTTTGGCTGACGTAGGATTAGTAGGTTTTCCTAATGCAGGAAAATCGACTTTATTGTCTGTATTGACTTCGGCTAAACCAAAAATTGCCGATTATCCTTTTACCACTTTAAAACCAAATCTTGGAATCGTGGCTTACAGAGATTTTCAATCTTTTGTAATCGCCGATATTCCTGGAATTATCGAAGGTGCTGCCGAAGGAAAAGGTCTTGGACATTATTTCTTGAGGCATATTGAAAGAAATTCAACCTTGTTATTTTTGGTTCCAGTTGATACGCCGGACATCAAGGGTGAATATGATATTTTGGTGAACGAATTGACGAAATACAATCCTGAAATGCTGGATAAAGAGCGATTGCTAGTCATCTCAAAATGCGATATGCTGGATGATGAGCTCAAAGCGGAAATGAAAGTGCAACTAGACAAAGAATTCAAAGACATTCCTTATATGTTTATTTCTTCTGTTGCCCAACAAGGTTTATCAGAGTTGAAAGATAAATTATGGAAAATGTTGAATGATTAAAAATCGATATTTTATATAAATAGGTGTTCTAGAGATAGAGCACCTTTTTTTATTCTCAAACACTAGTTTTTTCCTAATTTTTTATAGAATATCCATTGTAAAAATTTTATCAAATCCTTAAATATCACTACTTTTGTGACGCTATTTTTAGTAAATAATCTGCTTTTGTATAAAAACTATCTTTTTTTATACATTTAACTAGCATACAATTAACCTTTATATATTTAAAAAATGAAAAAATTTATTTTTGCCTTAATCGCTGGAATTATGCTAATGCCAATTAGTGTAAAAGCAGATGAAGGAATGTGGTTTCTAATGTTCATCGAACGGTTGAATCACCGTGATATGGAAAAAGAGGGATTGCAATTGACATCCGAAGAAATTTACAGTATCAATCACAGTAGTTTGAAAGATGCCGTGGTTCAATTCAATGGAGGATGTACTGCCGAAATCGTTTCAAAAGAAGGATTAGTTTTGACCAACCACCATTGCGGTTATAGTGCAATCGCAGAACTTTCTACGGCAGAACAAAACTATTTGAAAGACGGTTTTTGGGCCAAAGACAAAACTGCCGAAATGAAACCAAAGTCGTTATACGTTCGTTTCTTTGTTCGTATGGATGATGTTTCAAAGCGAATTTTATCAAAAGTAAATGATAAAATGAGCGAAACAGAACGAAATACAGCCATTCAACAAGAAATTGCTTTAATCGAAAAAGAAAACAATGAAGGGGGAAAATACACGGTTTCGGTTCGTCCTTTCTTTCAAGGGAATGAATATTATTATTTTGTTTACCAAGATTACAAAGACGTTCGATTAGTAGGAACACCTCCAGAAAGCATCGGAAAATTTGGTGGTGATACTGATAATTGGGAATGGCCACGTCACACAGGAGATTTTTCTATGTTCAGAGTTTATGCGGACAAAGACGGAAACCCGGCCGAATATTCAAAAGAAAATGTGCCTTTAAACCCAAAACATTATTTGCCAATAAGTTTGGATGGAGTTAAAGAAAATGATTTTGCAATGATTTTGGGCTATCCAGGAAGAACCAATCGATGGATGCCAGCAAGCGGAATTGAACAGAACATCAAATTTGCTTATCCTGCTTGGGTTGAAGGTGCTAAAACAGGAATGGATCAAATGAAAGTGTATATGAACAAGGATGCTACAGTTCGTTTGCAATATGCTTCAAAATATGCTTCGACAGCCAATTATTGGAAAAATCGTCAAGGAATGATCGATGCTTTGACCAAAGCAGGAACGGTTGGAACAAAAAACAAACAGGAAATCAAATTCAACGATTGGGCAAATAAACCCGAAAATAAAGAGAAATATGGTAGCGTAATGGCAATAATTAAGGATTATTACACCAAAACAAATTTGAAATCGCGCCACGATAATTACCTTTCTCAATTGATGCGAACTACCACATTTGGTCCAGCTCCAGCTAATTTAGGAAATGCACTTATGGCTTATTTCAAAGAAAATGAAGCAAAAAGAGCCGAAATGCTTCCAAAATTGAACGGATTAATTGAAGCGATTTATGGAAAATTTTACGCTCCCTTAGAAAAAGATATTTTTGCAGCGCAGTTAAATCTTTACGCTGCTAAAGCTTCGGAATATGGACTTTCTCCAATGATTGCAAAATTGAACCAGGAAAATAAAGGGAATTTTACTGCAACTGTAAACGACGCTGTATCGAAAAGTATTTTTGCGTCCAAAGAAAGTGTTTTGGCTTTTATGAAAGATCCAAAACCAGAGACTATTGTAACTGATCCTTTGTATGTGATTTCAAATGATTTGGCAACAAAATTAAGAGCTAAATCTGAGGAACAAAAGCAATTGGATGATGCTTTTGAAAAAGCATACCGCAATATGGTCGAAGGAATGAGAGAGTCTAAGACAAATGTAATTCAATATCCTGATGCCAATTCAACTTTGAGATTGTCCTATGGAAAAGTGCTTGCTTTGCCAAAAGATAAACGCAACGACGCAACGATTAACAATTATACTACGATGACAGGATTGGTCAAAAAGTATAAAGCAGGGGATCAAGAATTCGATTTGCCAGCTAGATTATTAGAGTTAAATAACGCTAAAGATTTTGGGAAATATGCTGACAAAGCAGGATATATGCCAGTAAATTTCTTGACCGATAATGATATTACAGGAGGAAATTCAGGTTCGCCAGTGCTAAACGGAAAAGGTGAATTGATAGGAATTGCATTTGATGGCAACATCGAAGGAATAGCTGGGGATGTTATTTTTGACAAAAAACTGCAAAGAACAATCAACGTAGATATTCGATACGTACTTTGGATCATCGACAAATATGCAGGTGCAAAAAATATTGTTGACGAAATGACAATCGCAACCGACAACTTAAATTAAAGTAAAGAAATCCATCTCATTTTTATGAGATGGGTTTTTAATTTTTAATCGATTTCAGTATAAGTATCAAACAAAAACTGCAAGGTTTCAGGAATAGTATTGGCTTGCATTTTAGGATAAATTATGGCTGAGTTTAACCAATTTTCTATAATTTCATCAAAATTATCACCCGCTTCATAAACTACAGGAACCCCCATTTTCTTTAAGGCAGCGGCATTACATTCCTGCTCGTAATGATCCCGAATGGGAATACTCAATATTTTTTTTCGAAGATATAATGCTTCGGCTGGAGTTTCGAATCCGCCACCAGTAATAATTCCTTGGCAGTTAATTAAACTATCGTTAAATAGTTTTTGATTGACCGGAAAATAAGTAATGTTACCAACGGTATGTTTCGTTTGAACATCATTCAAAAACCAATGAAATTCTTGTCCCGATAGTTTGTTAAAAGCTTTTTCTAAACAATCTTTATCGAATGAAGGCAGGTAAACCGTGATGTGTTTTAAGTCTTTGGGTTCGGCTTGCACAATATCGTCCTTGATAATTGGGGGAAGAATAAAGGAATCGTATTTTTCGAAATGCAATCCAATATGTTTGGGCGAAGGCGCATAATGTTTAAGAATCATTTCTCCCATCACGCTTCTTTTTTCAGGTCTTGGCGTATTTTGGGAAACAAAACTAGCTTGATGTCCAAACTGCACCGAATGTAATTTTTTCATTTTGCACGCCAGCGAAGTAATGGAATCAAAATCGTTTATTACTACATCATAGTCTTTCAAAGGCAATGATTTGGCATCTTTATACATCTGAATTGGTTGAATATTTTTGGCAATATCCCAGTAATTCAAACCGCCACATTTGCTGTAATGCAAGCTGCAACCGGCACTTCGGAATTTTATAGGCAAGTCAATATCTAAACTGGCATTGTTTCCACTCAGGAAGAAATCTACTTCGCCAAATTTTTGTAAATACGGATATAATTGAATGGCTCGGCTAATGTGTCCGTTTCCTGTGGCTTGTATGGCATAAAATATTTTCATTGATTTAGATTTTAGAAAGTAATTTGATTAAAAAAATGTGCTTTTTTAATTCGATAAAATTTTGGCAACAATATCATTGACGATTTTATCCTCCTTATTCTCATCATTTGAAAAGTCAGATTTTTTATAATGGTAAATCTTCCATTTTTCTTTTTTATATTCTAATGCGGTAAGGTTTTCAACCCAGTCTCCACTGTTCAAATACAAGACTTTGCCGTGTTCATTTTGAACTTCCTTCATTTGAGGTTTGTGAATATGACCACAAACAACATAACTGTATTTTTTTTGGATGGCAATTTCGGCAGCAGTAGTTTCAAAATTAGAAACAAATGAAACCGCTTTTTTTACGCTGTCTTTTATCATTTTAGAAAAACTACGTTTCTCTTTTCCAAGAGCCACTAAGATCCAATTGATGAAACTATTTATTAAAATCAATAAATCATATCCTTTTCCGCCAAGCTTGGCCAGTATTTTTGCATATCCTTTTGTGGAGGAATCAAACACATCACCATGAAAAATCCAAGTTTTCTTTCCGTCCAGGTCCAAAATTAATTTGTCAACTAATTCCAGATTTCCTAAAATAAAATCCGAGTATTTTCGTAAGGCTTCATCGTGATTTCCAGTTATGTAAATCACACGGGTTCCTAAATTCGACATTTTAATAATGTATCTCAGAACCTCCATATGCGCTACTGGGAAATAGCGTTTGCTAAAACTCCACATATCAATAATATCGCCGTTTAAAACCAAAGTCTTTGGTTGAATTGATTTTAAATAGTGTAGTAATTCCTGGGCCTGACAGCCATAAGTTCCAAGATGAACATCACTAATTACTACTAAAGGTATTTTTCGTTTTCGTTTCATATTTTGTTTTTACAAAACTAATAGGCCTTTGTTATGGCAATGTTTCTTTTGTATTATTATTTGGTTTGTTTTAACCTAAAATTCTGTCTATCCTTTTATAAATTTCCTTATTTTTGAACGATGAAAAAAATAACATTCCTGTTTATACTATTTCCTTTACTCATTTTGGCTCAAGCCGATTTTGATAAAGGGGAAAAATTATTCCGAGAAGGGAAATACGAACAAGCACAAATTGTTTTTGAGAACTTCGTAAAAGAAAATCCTTCCAATTTAAAGGCAATTGAATATTTAGGAGACATTGCAGGTCATAATGAATCCTGGGACAAAGCCATTGGATATTATAAAAAGTTAAAAGAGTTAAAGCCATCTGAAGCTAACTATTATTATAAATATGGCGGATCTCTTGGAATGAAAGCCAAAGAAGTCAATAAATTTGTGGCTCTTGGAATGATAGGAGAAGTGAGAGAATCATTCGAAAAAGCGATAACACTCAATCCAAAACACATTGAAGCACGATGGGCATTAGTGATGTTGTATCTGCAACTTCCCGGAATTATAGGTGGCAGTGAATCAAAAGCGATAAAATATTCGAATGAATTATTGAAATTATCGCCTGTTGACGGCTATTTATCCAGAGGTCAAATTGAAGAATATTTCGAAAGATATCCATCGGCAGAAACACAATATAAAAAAGCAATTGCAGCTGGAAGTACAAAAACAGGTGGGCAAATGCTGGCTAACTTGTACAAAAACAAAATGAAGCCCCCTAACCCCCGAAGGGGGAATTTCTAAATTTGTATAAAAATATTTAAAAATAAAATAACGATTATGAATCCAAATAATATTAGCAACAATGCTCCTGTTCCCCCTTCGGGGGTTAGGGGGATTCATTTTATAGCCATTGGCGGAAGTGCAATGCACAACTTGGCTTTAGCTCTTTTCAATAAAGGATACCAAGTTACCGGAAGCGACGATGCTATTTTTGAACCTTCGAAAACACGTTTGGCCAAAAAAGGAATTTTACCAGCAGAAATGGGTTGGTTTCCTGAGAAAATCACATCTGATATCGAAGCGGTAATTCTCGGAATGCACGCCAAAGCCGATAATCCAGAATTATTAAAAGCTCAAGAATTAGGCTTGAAAATATATTCTTATCCAGAGTTTTTATATGAGCAATCCAAAAATAAAACACGAGTGGTTATTGGTGGTTCACACGGAAAAACCACAATCACTTCGATGATTTTGCACGTGATGCACTTTCATAATATTGAAGTGGATTATATGGTTGGTGCGCAATTAGAAGGTTTTGAAACGATGGTTCACCTTACGTCAGCCAATGATTTCATAGTACTCGAAGGTGATGAATATTTGTCTTCACCAATAGACAGAAGACCAAAATTTCATTTGTATCAGCCCAATATTGCGCTGATTTCAGGAATTGCTTGGGATCATATCAATGTTTTTCCAACGTATGATTTCTATGTAGAACAATTTGAAATTTTTATTTCTAAAATTACCAATGGCGGAATCTTGGTTTATAACGAAGAAGATTCAGAAGTAAGACGAGTTGCCGAAGCAGCCACGAATCCAATTCGAAAAATTCCTTATACAACTCCAAAATATGAAGTAAAAGATGGTGTTACACTTCTTGAAACTCCAGAAGGGGCAATGCCAATCGAGGTTTTTGGAGCGCATAACTTGAATAATTTAGCTGGAGCCAAATGGATTTGCCAAAATATGGGAGTTGATGAAGCTGATTTTTATGAAGCTATCGCCAGTTTTAAAGGAG
>JAEMQE010000240.1 GCA_022758945.1 Lentimicrobium sp.
TCGACTTTGAATTTCCCAGCTTCTTTGCATTTGGCTTCTGAACCATAATGCACAAAATCTTCATACGAAATTACTTCGGCACGGATAAATCCTTTTTCGAAATCAGTGTGAATCACTCCAGCAGCTTGAGGTGCTGTTGAACCTACGTTTATTGTCCAGGCACGAACTTCTTTGACACCAGCGGTGAAATACGTTTGTTGTTTCAATAATTTGTAGGCTGCCCGAATCAAAACTGATGCTCCAGGTTCGTGTAAACCTAAATCTTCCAGAAACATTTTGCGTTCTTCAAATGTTTCTAATTCCGTAATATCGGCTTCAGTTCCAACTGCTAAAACTATTACTTCGGCGTTTTCGTCTTTTACCAATTCCCGAACCTGATCCACATAAGCGTTTCCGTTTACAGCAGAATTTTCGTCAACATTGCAAACATACAATACCGGTTTTGAAGTAATCAGTTGGAAATTTTCGAACAATTCTTCTTCTTCATATCCTTTTGGAACTACTGTTCTGGCTGATTTTGCCTGAAGTAAAGTTTCCCGAATTCTGTTCAACAATCCTTCTTCGACTTGAGCTTCTTTGTTTCCGGTTTTGGCGGCACGTTTTACTTTTTCGAGACGTTTTTCAACGGTTTCCAAATCTTTCAATTGCAATTCGATATCGATGGTTTCCTTGTCGCGAATTGGGTTTATATTTCCGTCAACGTGAATGATATTATCATTGTCAAAACAACGCAAAACGTGAATAATCGCGTTACATTCTCTTATGTTTCCAAGGAATTGATTGCCTAAACCTTCGCCTTTGCTGGCTCCTTTTACTAATCCTGCAATATCTACAATATCAACAGTTGCAGTTTGAACGCGAACTGGTTTTACTAATTCTTCCAATTTTTCTAACCTTGGATCCGGAACATTTACTACTCCTATATTAGGCTCGATAGTGCAAAACGGAAAGTTGGCACTTTGCGCTTTTGCATTGGATAAACAATTGAATAATGTTGATTTTCCAACATTTGGTAACCCTACAATTCCTGCTTTCATTATGTTGTATTTATTTAAAAGTGTGCAAATATAAGATTTAATAAATGTTTCATATGTAGGTATTTATTATTTTATTTGTATTTTATGATTTTCAATGTAACCGAATGTTTCAGAATACTCCTTTCATTAAAAAAAAATTGAAAATTAACTCAGTATTAACAACTTTATTGTAAAATAATAAAACTTTTTGCAAATCTTTTGTTAAATAAAATTATATTGCGTCGAATTAAAAACCCAATTAAAAACTAAACACAATTATTTATGAAAAAAATCGCATTTTTATTATTGTTAAATGTCTCGTTTCTTTTTGCACAAAAAGAAATCTCTGGCGTTGTAAAAGATAATGTTGGCAACGCTTTACCCGGTGTTAACATTATCGAAAAAGGGACTAGAAACTTTGTTTCTACTGATATTGACGGCGCATACAAGATAAGCGTTGAAGAAGGAGCTACATTAGTTTTTAGTTATGTAGGCTTTGCAAGTGTTGAAAAAGCGGCCACTAGTTCTAACATCGATGTTAGTTTATCTGCTGATGCTGGGCAAAATCTTCAAGAAGTAGTGGTTACTGGAACAAGAACTGCACCTAGAAGTAACACAACTTCTGCTCTTCCTATTGATGTATTGACTTCAAAGGATTTGACCTCGACAGGTCAGGTTACTTTTGATAAAGCATTACAGTACAAAATTCCATCTTTTAACGTGGTTCAAACTCCAGTTAATGATGCGACTTCATTACTTGACCCTTATGAAATTAGAAATATGGGACCAAGTAGAACGTTAATTCTTATCAACGGGAAACGTAAAAACTTAAGCTCATTACTTTATGTACAAACTTCTCCAGGACGTGGTGAAACGGGTGCTGATATTTCGGCTATTCCAACAGACGCTATCGAAAGAGTTGAAATTCTTCGTGATGGTGCATCTGCTCAATACGGTTCTGATGCAATTGCTGGTGTAATGAATATTATCTTGAAAAAAGGCACAACTGATAGTGCGGTAACAGTAAGATCTGGAATTACAGGAAAAGGTGATGGAGAAATGTTGGGAGTAAGTTTGAACGCTGGTTCAACTGTTGGCGATAAAGGATTCATAAATTATACTGTAGATTTCTCTAAAGTAAATCAAGCAAACAGACCTGGTATAGTTGATGCAGCTGCAGAAGCTGATCCTAATATTGGTTTTGGAGCAGATATAAATGATGTAAAAGCCTTTCTTGCTAAACATCCAGATGCAGGTAACATCAATGGTTCTCCAGAAACTGCTGCTGCTAAATTTTTAATAAATGGTGGAAAAGAATTAAGCGAAACCACTAGTATGTATTATAATGCTGCTTATGTTTACAAAAAAGTAAATTCTTTTGCAAACTATAGAACTCCTTATTGGAGAACACTAGCTGATTATCCTTATTTGAAAGATTTCTTTGGAGATGGAACTGATGCATCTTACCAAGGTTACGTTCCTACTTTTGAAGGAGATTTGAATGATTATAATGCGACTTTAGGATATAAAGCTGTGTTAAACGGTTGGAATTCTGATTTCAGTGTAACTGTAGGTGGAAACACTCAAGATTACACCGTAAATAACTCACACAATAGGTCAGATATGGTTGATGCAAATGGTGAGCATGTTTACCAAGAAAATAGCCCAATCACATTCAAACCTGGAGGAACAGGTTTTCACCACGTTGTTGGGAATATTGACATTTCAAAAGTTTTATCTGATAAAATAAGCATCGGTTTTGGTTCTGAGTTCAGAACAGAAACTTTTGAAGTTGTTGAAGGTGATAAAGCATCTTGGGATGGAAGTGGTGCTGATTCATTTGCTGGTAACAGACCAGAAAATTCAGGTAAATGGAACCGTTACAACATTGGTGTTTATGGTGACTTAGCGTATGATATTTCTAAAGACTTCTTAGTAAATGGTACACTTCGTTATGAAGATTATAGTGATTTTGGAAGTTCTACAGTTTGGAAATTAAGTTCAAGATACAAATTCCTTGATGACAAAATCACATTAAGAGGATCCGTTTCTACTGGATTTAGAGCACCTACTTTACACCAAATATACACTCAAAAATCACAATATTCTTTTGTACCAGGAGAAGGAATACAAGTTAGTGGTATCATTAATAATGTTTCACCACAAGCGCGTCAATTAGGAATTCCAAACTTAAAAGCGGAAAAATCAACAAACATTTCTATTGGAATGGGAGCCAAACTTTCAAGAAACTTCAATTTCACAATTGATTATTACAACATAAAAGTAAAAGACAGAATAGTTTTAGGAGACAAACAGGGAGGTTTTTTTCCTAACGGTACATCATACTCAGGACTTGCTTGGTTTTCTAACTCATTCGATTCAAGAACATCAGGTCTAGATGTTGTTGCTAATTATAATAATATAGCATTAGGAACCGGGAAATTAGGATTCAGTTTATCAGGAAATGTAACTTTCCAAAACGAAAGAATTTCTCCTGTAAGAACTGGTGATAGCTTCAGTCAAACTTTAGAATCATTGATGTTTACATCAAGACCTGAAACCAAATGGATTTTAGGTGCTGATTATAAAATTGGAAAATTTGACTTTTTGTTAAACAACACTTATTTTGGAAAAACAACATTCAATCAAGATGGTCTTGCTACCGATTTAAAAACTGAGTTTATTCCAAAAATTGTTACCGATTTAGGAGTTAGTTTTTCAGCAACTAAAAAATTGACATTTGCTTTAAACATTAATAATATTCTAAATGTATTGCCAGAATGGAAATTCGTAGCCGAAAATGCTGCAGGAGCTGCTATAATGGCAGACCCTGTAAAAATTAAAGAACAATCAAACCTGATTACTTTCAATGGACGTTATTCTAACACAACTTATGATGGATCTCATTTCAGTCAATTAGGTACAATGTGGAATTTATCAATGAATTACAGATTTTAATTTGATTAGAATAATTTCAAAAGGGCTGTTAAATGACAGCCCTTTTTTTATTCCTTTAAGTTGATGTCAAAAAAAAATCCTGATGCTAGTCAGGATTTAATTGTTATTTGGTAAAGTATTTTTAGTTATGCAAAAAAGCTTGTCGATTCATTAAAGTCTCTTCACTTTCTACGTGATTTTCATCTGGAATACAACAATCTACTGGGCAAACCGCAGCACATTGTGGTTCATTATGGAATCCTTTACATTCTGTACATTTTCCAGGTACAATATAATAAATATCATCCGAGATTGGAGTTTGAGCAGCATCTGCATCCACTTCTTCTCCTGAAGGCAAAACCACTTTCCCTTTGATTCTAGTTCCGTCTTTGTATCTCCAGTCGTCTGCTCCTTCGTATATTGCAGTATTTGGACATTCTGGTTCACAAGCACCACAATTGATACATTCATCTGTTATAATAATTGCCATAATTTTTTAGTTTAAAGTTAATAAGTTCGAATTTTAAAAGTTACAGAACAGAATCGTTCTCCACTTTTGCCTATTGTCTAAAGCCAATAAAAAGCTTATTTTTGTCCAAAAATACAATCAAAACTATTCATATACAAATTACTTATGTCTCAAAACGATAAAAAAAGATGTTTTATTGAATTAGGAAAATTTTTAATACAGTTTTCCGAGGCAGAAAATGTCAAAAACCCAACCGTTTTGTACAATGACGTATTTTTTGAAGATTTTGAAAATTTAATACAATTATCGCAGTCCCATAATGGCTGGTACACTCCGGAAAATGTCTATTTTTCCATTCAATCCTGGGCTACAGCCTTAACCGAAGAAAATCTGGACCAATGGCTTGCTGCTTATAATCTTGAAATAAACGAGGCTAAAAATGTGGGGCTAATTCTTGCTGGAAATATTCCGCTAGTTGGTTTTCACGATTTCTTGTCGGTATTAATTTCAGGAAATAACGTATTAATCAAAACATCCTCTAATGACCAGTTTTTATTGCCTTTTTTGGCAAAATACCTCATTGCAATCGAACCGGAATTTTCCAATAAAATTAATTTCGTAGAAGGGAAATTGGAGAATTTTGATGCTGTAATCGCCACAGGAAGCAACAATACAGCGCGTTATTTCGAATATTATTTCAAGGATAAACCCAGTATTATTAGAAAAAACAGAAATTCCATTGCTGTTTTAAACGGAAAAGAAACTAAGGAACAACTAATTGCTTTGGGCGAGGATATTTTTAGGTATTTTGGATTGGGCTGCCGCAATGTATCAAAACTTTTTGTACCAAAAGGCTATTCCTTTAATGCTTTCTTTGAAGCCATTTTCGAATATCAGGACATCATTCATTATGAGAAATATGCCAATAATTATGATTACAACAAGGCGGTTTTCCTGATGAGCAATTTCAAGTTATTAGACAACGGTTTTTTAACCATTAAAGAAGACTCCAGCTATGCCTCTCCGATTTCGAGCGTTTTTTACGAATTCTATGATTCAATTGAAGAATTACAAATTCGATTGCGTTCAGAAAGTGAACAAATTCAATGTATTGTGAGCAATAATCTTGCTGAGAACAGTATTGATTTTGGTCAATCCCAAAGGCCAAATCTATGGGATTATGCCGATAATGTTGATACTATATCGTTTTTGTTAACAATATAGAATAAAATTAGCAAATTATTGCGAATTATTTAACGCTTATTCAACTCTGTTTTCCGAAATTTGCAACTTAATTTTTTGGACATAAATTATACCATGAAAAAACACAACTACAGCGCAGGACCTTGTATTTTACCACAAGAAGTTTTTGAAAAATCGGCTCAAGCCATTTTGAATTTTAATAATTCAGACTTGTCTATTTTAGAAATTTCGCACCGAAGCAAAGACTTCGTTGCCGTTATGGATGAGGCTCGTGCATTGGCAATTGAACTTCTAGGCCTTGAAGGCAAAGGGTATCAAGCGCTTTTTCTTGCAGGCGGAGCAAGTCTTGAATTCTTGATGGTTCCTTATAACTTGATGAAAGAAAACGGAAAAGCAGCTTATCTTGACTCAGGAACTTGGGCAAGTGCAGCGATAAAAGAAGCGAAAACTTTTGGAGAAACTGTTATTGTAGCTTCTTCTAAAGACGAAAATTACAATCACGTTCCTAAAGGATATACTGTACCAGCAGATGCGGATTATTTTCACTGCACGAGCAACAATACTATTTTTGGAACACAAATGAAGGAATTTCCAAAATTGGATATGCCCATCGTTTGCGATATGAGTTCGGATATCTTTTCGAGAGTTTTGGATTTTTCTAAATTCGATATTATTTATGCCGGAGCTCAAAAAAATATGGGACCAGCAGGAACTACTCTTGTAGTTATTAAAGAAGAAATTCTGGGTAAAAACGGTCGTGTCATTCCAAGTATGTTAGATTATGCTAAACATATCAAAGCAGAAAGTATGTACAACACCCCTCCTGTTTTCCCTGTTTATGCGTCATTATTAACATTGCAATGGTTGAAAAACTTAGGCGGAATTGCTGCTATCGAAAAAATAAACAATGCAAAAGCGGCTTTGCTTTATGCAGAAATTGACAGAAATCCATTATTCAATGGAGCTGCGGTTGTTGAAGACCGTTCGAATATGAACGCCACTTTCCTATTGAATGATCCATTACACACCGATACTTTTAACGCTATGTTGAAAGAAGCCGGAATTATTGGATTACCAGGACACCGTTCAGTTGGTGGTTACAGAGCCTCTATGTACAATGCCTTGCCATTAGAAAGTGTGCAAGTTTTAGTTGACGTAATGAAAGAGTTAGAAGCAAAAGTTTAGTTGTAGAACACAAAACTCCCTAGCCCCGATAGCAGTGGAAATCCTTTTTTGAGGTTTTTACCGAAAAAAAGATTGAAACGGATAGCGGGAATAGCTCCTAAAAAATAAAATATAAATTAATATGAGGATGAGATTGCTTCGTTCCTCGCAATGACATAAAAAATGAAAGTATTAGCCAATGACGGAATTTCAAATAGTGGAATTCTAGCTTTAGAAAAAGGGGGTTTTGAAGTTATAACTACAAAAGTAGCACAAGAACAAGTGGCTAATTTCGTGAACGAAAACAACGTAAGCGTAGTATTAGTAAGAAGTGCAACCAAAGTTCGCAAAGACATAATTGATGCTTGTCCAGGACTGAAAATTATTGGTCGTGGTGGCGTTGGAATGGACAATATTGATGTTGATTATGCAAAAAGTAAAGGAATTAACGTAATAAACACACCGGCTTCCTCTTCAGAATCAGTAGCCGAATTAGTTTTTGCTCATTTATTTTCAGGAGTTCGTTTCTTGCACGATTCGAACAGAAACATGCCTCTTGAAGGCGATTCTAACTTTGACGGATTGAAAAAAGCATACGCCAACGGAACTGAATTAAGAGGAAAAACGCTTGGAATTGTTGGTATTGGCCGGATTGGTCAGGCAACTGCAAAAATGGCGTTAGGTCTTGGTATGAAAGTGATTGCAGCTGATATGTTTATCCCAAAAGTAGATGTGAAAGTGGAATTTTTCGACGGACAATCTGTTACAACAACAATTGTTTCCCAATCATTGGAATCTTTATTCAAAGAATCTGACTTTATTACTTTGCACGTTCCTGCACAAGATGGTTACATCATTGGAGAAAAAGAATTGGCAATTATGAAAGATGGCGTGGGAATTGTAAACTGTGCTCGTGGTGGCGTTATTGATGAAGTTGCCTTGATAAAAGCATTAGATTCAGGAAAAGTCGCTTTTGCAGGATTAGACGTTTTTGAAAGCGAACCAAAACCAGAAATGACCATTTTAATGCACCCAAAAATCTCATTAACTCCACATATTGGAGCTGCAACTGGAGAAGCGCAGGATAGAATTGGAACTGAATTAGCAAGTCAAATAATTAGTTTATTAAGCTAAAATTCTAAGTTATATAGTAAAAGGCTGTCTCAAAAAGGCAGTCTTTTTTTATGATAAAAATCTACTAATCAGTTATTTATTTTTGTAAATTTATAACAGATTTTACACCAATGAAAAATAATTTCATCATACTGGCATTTATTTTCTGTATCCTTCTTAGTTGTAAAAGTACAAAAGCAACTTTGACAAGTACTGATAAACCTTTGACTACTCAAAATGACACCATTCGAATTGCGAATGATTCTCTACAATATGAGGTAATTATTATTGATCCCGGTTTTAGCACTTGGCTTGTCACAAGAGCTTATCCTCGAGGGTATCATACTCAATCTTATATGGAAAATAAAAATATATTCTATGTCAGCGAATGGAACCTTCGTGTATTACAACCACAGCGATATGACCCTAATCTCTATGAAATGACTATCAATTATGACCCAAATATTGATTACGGTTATGAAGTAAATTATTTAATTTATAACTATATGATTTATTTCCAAAACACATACAAACAAAAGCTCAATGGTTATGTGCCAATGAGATAATCTCACTATATTTGTTATCATCTTAATGAAGATGGGGAATTTAAAAAAACGTTGGGGAATTACTTCTAATTATCAATTTGCAATTATATTTATCGTTTTTGCAATAAATGGTTCATTATCTGCCAGAATTTCTGGGTTTGCGATGAATTATTTTGGCATCAATAATGAAAATACCCATTGGATTCCTTATTATATAATTCTAATTCTTTTGGTTTTACCTTTATATCCTTTCTTGCTAATGTTCTTTGGCTATCTTTTTGGTCAATCAAAATTCTTCTTCCCCTTTTCAAAAAGAATGCTTAAAAGTATGGGATTGGGCTTTATTTTTAGAATGTAAAATCGCAAATTATTTTTCTTTTTTAATCCAATAATTGTAAATCCAAGTCAGGGTAAAAGACGGAATCACATCAGTAAACGGAATAATTTCTTCCAAAAAAGCAAAAATGCCACCCACTTTCCCTACAGTTCCTTTGTACATTCGTGTCATCAAAAAACCAGCAATTGGAGCCCAAACCACATCTGAGAATTCTCCTAAAAATGGGACTGTAAAAGATAACATTCCAATCCCGTCAAACAATATTCCCAGAATAAGATTTCTGTTTTTGTTATTCACGGTCTCTACTTCAATTTCTTTGGACATTTTCTAAAAATTTTCAAAACAAATATACAAATCCAATGCCATTTTAGGTTGTAGATTTAAGATATTAGATTTAAAATTACATCAAAATATGGAAAATCTTTGTTTCTTTGTGGAAACTGTTCCAATAATGATACACGCAAAAAACATACATAAATATTACGATCAACTTCATGTACTTAAAGGAGTTGATTTGCACATTCAAAAAGGCGAAATAGTTTCCATCGTTGGGGCTTCAGGAGCAGGAAAAACAACGCTTTTGCAAATTCTTGGAACATTAGATCACCCGAGTCCCGATAACTATCGGGACGAACAGAGCGAAGCTAAACCAAGCCCCCCAACCCCCGAAGGGGGAGTGAACACAGAAAACGGAATAGAATTACGTATCAACGGTCAAGACATTCTGACGATGAACGACAAAACCTTATCTAAATTCAGGAATTTGAACTTGGGTTTTATCTTCCAATTTCATCAATTATTGCCTGAATTCACAGCCTTAGAAAATGTTTGCATCCCAGCTTATATTGCCAATAAATCCCGTCACGAAACTGAAACTGAAGCCAAAAGATTATTGGAATATCTTGGACTTTCGCATCGAATCAACCACAAACCCAATGAACTTTCTGGTGGAGAACAACAACGTGTGGCTGTTGCCAGAGCTTTAATCAATAAACCGGCGATCATTTTTGCCGATGAACCTTCGGGAAATCTAGACACCCATTCTGCAGAGAATTTGCACCAATTATTTTTCAAATTGCGTGACGAATTTGGACAAACCTTTGTGATTGTAACCCACAACGAAGAATTGGCTAATATGGCAGACAGAAAACTGGTGATGGTAGATGGATTGATTAGTTAGCACTATTCAGACGGCAGGTTGCAAGTTGCAGATTGAAGGTTGCAGATTTTAGAAATAAGAAATAAGAAAAAACCCGTTTAAATCAGTCACATCTGTATTATCCGTGCGCCAATTATGACAAACTCCGAACTTAAATCTTTCCTCGACGAAAAAGTCATTCAATACAACACACTTGATTTTATCGAAAGTGATCCGGTACAAATTCCGCATTTATTTTCTCTAAAAGAAGACATTGAAATTGCTGGTTTTTTGAGTGCTACAATTGCTTGGGGCAATCGCAAAATGATTATCAAAAATGCTCATAAGATGATGGATTTGATGGGAAATTCGCCTCATGATTTCGTAATGTCACATTCTGAAGAGGATTTAGAAAGATTAGAAACCTTTGTTCACAGAACTTTCAACGGACAGGATTTTACCAGCTTTATAAAAGGTTTGCAACATATTTACAAAAATCACAATGGTCTTGAAGCCGTTTTTGCTAAACACCAAGAACCGAATTCGATGCAAAAAAGTATTTCTGAATTCAAGAAAGCATTCTTCGAAATCCCACATCAAAATAGAACCCAAAAACACATTTCTGACCCAATGAATGGTTCCGCAGCGAAAAGGTTGAATATGATGTTAAGGTGGTTTTGTCGTCAAGATAACAAAGGTGTCGATTTAGGAATTTGGAAAAGTATTTCTCCTTCGCTCCTATCGTGCCCTTTGGATGTTCATTCTGGAAATGTAGCTCGAAAACTAGGCTTGCTCACTAGAAAACAAAACGATGGAAAAGCATTGGCAGAATTAGATTCAAAACTCCGTGAACTCGACCCGAATGATCCTGTAAAATATGATTTTGCTTTATTTGGATTAGGTGTTTTTGAGGGATTTTGATTGATAGCATTTAAAAAATTTAGAATCAAAAAGTATTCAAAAAATAAAAAGTCCGTTTGATGATTTGTAATGCAACTGTTATATATATATTTGTTTGATAATCGCTACTCAATAGCGACAATCTACCCGATTTTGGGTGTATAGTCGCTACTTTATAGCGAGTATATACAAGTTATCTACAACTTTTCATTCAACCCTCCCATTTGCACTTAAAGTGTTGTATTCATTGACTTTATAAAAATGAACAATGCAATTT
>JAEMQE010000164.1 GCA_022758945.1 Lentimicrobium sp.
ATAGAAATTACCGCAAATGTCAGCGTGAGTTTTATTTTGGAATAGAATAAAATTCGTATTTTATAAACTAAAAAAAGTCCTGAAATTTCAGGACTTTTATTTTTGTGGGGAATAAGGTTTCACATTAGTAGATTTCAAAAATAATTTGGTTTAGCATATCAGGATTATTTTCAATGATCCTATGGGGAAACCTTGCACAAAAATAAAAACACATTTTTAATGAAGTGAGCTTCTTAAAAATGTGTCGTTTATTCTTGTGGGGAGAGCAGGATTGACTTCGTCCTTCCTGCAAAGCTACGCTTTGAAAATATATCAAACAAAAAAACGCTCAAGTGAACTTGGCGTTTTTCTTTATTGATATATTTATTCGTGGGGAGAGCAGGATTCGAACCTGCGAAGTTCACACAGCAGATTTACAGTCTGCCCTCGTTGGCCGCTTGAGTATCTCCCCAGAGGCTTATTTGTGGTAAGCGGTTGCAAATATAAAAACTGTTTTCAGGTTTCCAAAGGATATTTACACTTAATTTTCGGATTAGTTGCAACGCATTGGTATTGAATAAACTAAAAAAAAATCTCCACAAGGGAGATTTTTTAGTAGTATAAACTTAGTGTATTATTTTGATAAAAGCTCTTTGATTTTAGCTCGAAGTTCTTCACCTAATAATCCTTTTGCAACTACTTTGCCTGAGGCATCAAGTACAAATGGAGCAGGAATGGATTGAACTTCATATTGAATTGCAATGGGTTCTTCCCAAAATTTTAGGTGCGAAACCTGAGTCCAAATCAATTTATCTTTTGCAATAGCTTCTTTCCATTTTGTGGCATCTTTGTCTAAAGATACGCCAACGATATTCAATCCTTGGGAATGAAATTCTTTATAGAGTGCCACCATATTTGGATTTTCAGCTCTACAAGGAGCACACCACGAGGCCCAAAAATCTACAATAGTTACTTTTCCTAAACTTTCTTTTAGGCTAACTGTTTTTCCTTCAGGGTTTGGAGCTGAAAAATCAGACCTTCATTTAGCGTTACCGGCAGCAGGATTTGCAGCACCTGATGGTGTTGTACCTACTGAAGGCATTTTAGATTCTTTAATTTTTAATTGAACTGCTTTACCTGGTTTTGTAGTTTTTAATGACTCATCCAAGCTTGTATATAATGTTTCAATTTTTTTAATATCAACCGCAGGATCGTTCATCATTCCTTGAATAATTAAGACGGTTATGAATGATTTAGGATGGGTTTCTGCGTAGCTGTCATATTTCTTTTTAGATTCAGTAGTTACACCTTCTTGAAGTTTACTAAATTCTTTCATTAATTTATTAATAACGGCAGTATCTTTGGCTTGCTGAGCTTGATTCATCAAAGCAGTGTTGTTCTTTTGGAACTGCATTAAGCCTTTTTGTAGTTTAATAAGTTCTTCATTGAACTTAACAAACTCATCATTATTGTATGTTCCGGAAACTTTAGATTTATTAATACTGTCTTTGTTCATTTCAATAGTAATATCTCCATTTTCTAGGATAAAGGGAAATTTTCCATTTGCTCCTTCAAGTTGTAACATATAAAAAGCGGGTTCAGTAACTTTTCCTTTTATTTCAAATTTACCATTCTCCACTTTTACAGTATCTACTGCCATCAAGCCCATACCAGTAGCATCTTGGGTTTCCATTATTATGGTTTTACCGTTTTCAACTCCTTTTGCTGTACCAGAAATAGTGTACTTGTCTTTGCTACAAGAAATTAAAAATACAGTAGCGGTAAGTAATAAAATTAATTTTTTCATTATTAGTTAGTTAAATGATTTAAGTGTGCAAAAGTATTTAAATTTATAAAATATCAATAATTTTATGACTTAAATTTTTGTTATAGTTTTTATATTTTTATTAAAGAGGTGGTGATGCAAATACAATAAGTCAATTTTACGCATTTAACTATGTTATTTGCGTAAAATAGTATCAATTGGATGTGAAAGATATTGATGTGATTTGGAAGCTTTTTTAGCTTAGTGAGGAATTGTATTTTAACTCGCATTCTTGAATGCAGGATTCAGCATGCTCAATCTCATTTAGCGTAATCCTGATATCCATATTTATGTTCCTTAATTCTTTATGCAAAGTAGCACTAGATGCATTAGATTCTAGTTTGAGGTTTATTTCCGCTTTTTGTTCTTCAAGAATAACAAGCGTTTCTTTTGCCTTTTTATATTGCGATTTGAATAGGTTACAAGGGTCTTTCATAATAAATAATTTGAAATTATATTTAGGGGTGGCTAACTTACTCAAAATAAAACTACTAAGCAATTTTTGATTTGTTTTTTCGATAGAAAACAAAAAAACACCCCTGAAAGGAGTGTTTTTAAATATAAATCTAATAAATCTAGTCTTGGTTGATTGTTTTTCTCCAAGTAAAAGAATTTAGAATATGTCTTTTTGCAAATCTTCCTGGAGAATCTGCATTTACCATTTTTACATAAGTTGCTTTTGGCACGCTTATATATTCGTAAACACTTCCGTTTGAAAAATTAATAATCAATCGGCCTTCAACAAATTTATAATCAGAGATTGTTGATGTAGCAATAGTTTCTGTGTATTCAGGTAAGTTCTGTTTAACAGTTTCAGGATTGATACTTACCAAAAAGTGGTAGGCTTCAATGATTTTTTTACTGTTTTCTTCTGCTTCTTTCAAACCGGCATCATTTCCCTGAAATTTGTCAGGATGTGCTTCTTTCATCGCATTGCGGTAAATGGTTTTTAAATCTTTTAGTTCTGCAGTTCTGTCAACATTTAGCAGCTTTCGGTATTCAACTATTTTTTTCATAAATAAGGTAACTAGTTGTCTTTTAATATGAAACTAATATAATTTGGTTTCAAAATCGACAATTTTTTGCAAAGGTACACTTTTTTTTAAGTTTTTAGTTTTTGACCAAAAAAAAATCAAAAAATAGACCTTTCCAATCTATTTTTTGAGTGTATATCAGTTATAAATACAAGCTATTGTTGTGGCTTGTTGTTTGCTTTATCAAAGTTTTTAGACTTTTTTGGGTATTTATTGTAGTTGATATCGCTGGGATTTTCAATGACTGATTTAATGGTAATCCAATCGCCCAGTTTATGATTGGCCATAGCCATTTTATAATCCAATAAATATTCGCCACAAAAAAAGTTATTGTTTTCGTCTTGTTCTACTATTCCAGTGTAAACTCCTTTTTGTAACATTTTTTCTTGTGAAGACTTGGTCATAATCATTTTATTTTAATATAATTCGAAGTTGCAAAGTTAATCAATTATTGTTTGCCTTGTGTAGTTTTGGACATTCTGATTATCTTTGTCCAATGAAGCAACTATTTCGACCGAGTCCCAATTCTTTCAAAAACACCTTTTGTGTTTTCCAAGAAGTGCTCTCTGACAAAATTGAAGATTTGAAAGTTCAATATGACAGCAAATCCGGAAGTAAATATTTTTATACCAAAGTAGGAATGTATCGATTGTCGAATCATTGGGGAAGATTGGCCAACAGCAAATGGAGATTGGAACCTATGGAACCCGAAACCGATTCTAAATTTAAAATAGGTTATGCTTCTTGGGATTCATTTTATCCTGATAATTCAGAAGAAGAATTGTATTATTTAGAAGCTAATTATACCCAAAAGACGGTCAATTACCAACATAAAAATAACCCAAATTACGATACCAAAGCCATACTCAGAACGAGTTTTGAAACCACCAAAAAAATCAAGCAAATCAGGAATTTGTTTAATTTAACTTCTTGGGCAAAATACTTTGAGTATAATGATATTGAGGATTTAAGAAAAGTATTAATCGAACAACTTATTTATACAAATAAAACCTTGGACGAAATAAAAAGAACATTATAATGGGAAGAAACAACGAAAGGAACATCAAAAAACACAACGATAAGTTGCACAAAGAGCAGGACAAAGTGAAAGCTGCCAAAGTGCTACGCAAAGAAAAATTAAAGCAAATCGTAAAAAAATTCAACGAGAATAAAACTGACGAAAACAACTAATTATGGAAAAGAGTCAATTTGAGGATTTAAAAAATGGCGTTCAGGAAATTATCGACTTAATTGTGGCCAAAGACACTAAATCGGCCAACAATAAACTATTGGAAATCAGCGAAAAACTAGATGATTTTTTAGATCATACTGACGAAGATGACGATTTAATAGAAATCAGTAAATACCAAGTATTGCTGAATCAATTGCACCAAAAAATAAATAGTGTAACTGACGATGCTATAGAAAGCGAGGATCAGTTTTAATCCAGTATCATATACTTTTTATACCATTGAATTGCCATATCAGCAACTTCCATCAATTTTCCCGGTTCTTCAAATAAGTGAGAAGCCCCAGGAATTATTTCCATCTCTTTTATCGAAAGCAATTGATCAAAAGCCTGCTTATTCATTTTTATGACAGGAACATCAAGTTGACCCACAATCAGCAATGTTCCATTTTGTTCATCAACTACCTTACCTTTAAAAGTAGTTTTTTGAGCCATTATTAAAGATGTCGTCAACATCAATAATACAATCATACAATTTTTTAATTTTTTCATTGGATACTTAAATAGTTACTATTAGTAAATTTCACAGGGCAAATATGATATATATTTTACTATTAGTAAACTTTTAAGTTTTAAGAAATCTTTAACAAGAGTATATAGTTTTGTTAATTTAATGTTATTTAAAATAGTTTATTAGAGAACTAAAATTCTTCGGGAATGGTGAAATGTTCTAATAAAAAAGCGTTGTTTGTAAAAACAACGCAAGTGAAGAGTTTTAAAATTAAGATAATAATTATAAAGAGATTGGCTGACTTTTGGTCAACTTAAGTTTTCCTAAACTATTTTTTCTTTTCCCTATTTTCTAAACGGTTTTTGTCCTGTTCTTTACTTTCCTTGAACATATCTTCCTCATCATCAATTTTGGTAGAACTTTGAACTGATTTCCAATCAAATTTTTCATTAAAAGGAGTTAACGCTTTTTGAGGGCTAAAAATTCTGGAATCTACATCTATTGCATCGTATGGTTTGTAGTTGGGTGTAGTGTCAAAAAGGTCACTTAAGTCCGTTGCCCCGGCATCATACTGGTTTAAGTAGGGCATATCCAAAATATTCCAGAATGTTTTGAACAAACTACCAAAACTATAATGTACATGGCCAACATAATTCCTTTTTATCCAAGGCGAAATCAACATAAGTACACTTCGGTGGGCATCTATGTGATCCACTCCGTTTTGTGCGTCGTCTTCAGTAATTACAATTAGCATATTTTTCCAATATGGCGTTTTAGAAAGGAATTCTACAATACGTCCCACGGCCAAATCATTGTCAGCCATATAGCTTTCTCTGAACGGATATCCAGTCTCTGGGCGCTCATCAGCTCCATGATCGTTGGGAATAATAATGGTTGTGAACGGAGGCATTATTTCATTTCCATTTATCCACTTTGAATTAAATTCTTTAATAAACTGACTAATCCTGAATTGATCGGGAATGTCGGTGTTGAAGGTTGGATACATTTTCGAAGTCCGGTCAAAAAGATTTTTTGGCATCGGAAAATTAATGAATTGTTTAATGCCCGTATATTTATATTCTGCCTTGTAAAGTGCGGGTTCGAACATAATACTAAACCCAAAATTGTAGAAATTTACATTATGGCGTCCTAAATGATCCCATAAAGAACCAGCCTCATTATAATCCTCAGGATAAATGGCACCAGCAGCCCCATTCATAGTAAAAATTCCAGGAGCTTTTGATTTTTCTTTAAAGGATCTGTTTCCTGCATAACTTGAGGCTGTCGCAGTTTCGCACCATTCATTAGGATAGGTATTTGTAAGCCAGCGATGACCATCGGCAGAAACATCAGAATCGACATAAAAATTGTCCGAAATACTGAATTGTCTTGCCAAAGCCAAGTGGTTGGGCATAATCGTTACATTCGAAATTGAATCTGTTTTCTTTCTGTTCGAAAAACTCACATTTTCGCCATATCGTGCTATTGTAGCATCTCCATTTCCTTTTTTTATTTGTCCTAAAATTTCATCATAGCTTCTGTTTTCTTTCGAAATAAATACGATGTGTTTTATCGGACTTTCTTTTTCTCCTGGATAAAGTGGTATCGGATTTGTATCTCTTTTTTTGAAAATTGGATCTGAGGCATCGGTAAATTTGAAATTATTTGAAATTACCTGTTTCGTTGTTTCTAGTAATTGTTGATCATTGGGAATATCAACTACTTGTACCGTTCCTTTCATTAGGGATCCAATATAACTTCCATCTTTTGTGAGTTTATAACTAGCTCCTCCGTTAGGGCCACTACCAAATCCCTTTGCATTGGCAATAATCAGTTTTTTTCCATCTTTGCTTACCTCAATTTTAGAAGGAAACCATCCAGTAGGAATATGTCCTAAAACTTTTTGGTCAGAAACATTAATAACCGCAATGGCATTTATTCCAGATTCAGCAACATACACTCTTTTTTGGTCTGGACTTACTGCCAATCCAAAAGGAATAACGCCTCGAAATTGTTTCATACGAGTATCTGGTTTAAGTGAAATGGTATTGACAACCGAATCTTTTTCGATTGAAATCACGGAAATATTATCGTTGGTTCCGTTGCTAGCAAACACATAATCATTTGTGGCTACAATCGAGTTGGGACTTGAACCTCCCACTGCAGGAATTCCCTCAACCAAGGCACCAACTAAATGTCCAGTTTTAATTTTTGCAACTACTTTGGGTTGCTGTATTTCTTCAAGATTAATTGCAAACACTGAAAAAGCATCGATAGCATTCATTTCGCCCAAACCTTTAATAGAAACCGAATCATTTTCGATACCATTTACCATTTCCTTTGATCCATATTCAAAAGCAGGGTAGCTGATAGGTTTTATCTTAGCATCTTTCCCTTTTCCGTCCTTTATATAGGCATATTCAAACATACCTACATTGGCAACATAAGCCTTTTTTTCATCTGGTGATAAACAAATCCCAAAAGGATATCGACCAACAGGAACTGAATATTTGAGTTTTCGTGTTTTAGTATCTAAAACAACCATTCTAAAACCAATTTGATCAACAGCATAAAGTGTTTTTCCATCTTTCGACATCTTCATATCACCAATGTAGCCATCTGAATAATCAGTATCTTCAGATTTAAATGAACAATCTATAGAATCCTTTTTGGCGCCTGAATTCACATCAAATAAATAAACTTTGTTAGTTTGTCCACCTGAAACATAGATGGTTTGGTTGTCCGGGGATATTGCTAATCCCATAAATACCGAAGCAAGAATTCCTTTATCCGAGGCTGGGCCTGGAGGAACTTGTTGTATTTCGGGATTTTTTGATAAAATATTTTTGATAATCGTAATCGATAGGGGATTGGTACCAGAATTAGCAGTAACGGCAACATTTCCGTTTGGACTTAAAGTTAATCCATAAGGGTGTGGTGCAGTTATAATGCTTTTTCCACCTGGAGTGATAAATCGACCATTGGGAATTACTGTTTTTCCGTTTTTATTAATTTTTGTTATTTGATTTCCGCTAGGTGCCGAAACTATCCACAGTGGTTTATTGGTTTGAATATTTTTAATACTGCAAGCAGTCAAAAGAATTAGGAGTAAAAATTGAAAGATAGGTTTCATAAATTGTTTATAGAAGTGATTTTTTTGCATAAAATGTTTTAAGCTATTGCAATTTTAGGCAAAAAAATGGATATACAAATGGAGCTAATGTTAACTTTAAAACAATTTTACACTAAAATAATTTTGTTTTGAATAGGTTTTATGGGATTTCGGTTAGATTTTTTTGTCTTTTTACTTTCCGATACAAAAATTAGCAAAGATATTCCCTAAAAGCTCATCATTAGTGACCTGTCCAGTAATCATCCCAAAATGATACAAAGCTTCCTTGATATCAATCGCCATCAAGTCGCTGGAAAGGTTGGTTTCCAGTCCGTATTTCACTTTCTGGATTTCGTCCAAAGCTTTCAACAAAGAATCATAATGACGCGTGTTGGTCACAATCGTCTCGTTATTGCGCAAAGCTCCTGTATTCACAAACGAAAGCAGTTGGTTTTTCAATTCCTCAACACCAATATTTTCTTTGGCAGAAATTTTCAAAAGTTTCAAGTTTAAAGTTTCAAGTTTTTGATCAATGTTTACAATTTCTTTTTCAGATAACAAGTCAACTTTATTGACGACAACAAGTATTGGTTTAAGTGGGTATTTGTTTTTAACTTTTTCAATTTCGGTGATATTGTCAAAACCTGAAACCTGAAACTTTAAACCATCAAACAAAAAGATAACCACCTGTGCTTGTTCTATTTTTTCAAAAGTCTTCCGAATTCCAATGCTTTCAATATGGTCTTCCGTTTCCCGTATTCCCGCTGTATCGATGAATCGAAAGCCAATGCCTCCAATAACCAATTCGTCCTCAATTGTGTCCCGAGTGGTTCCCGCAATGTGCGAAACAATGGCACGTTCTTCGTTCAGTAAAGCATTTAGTAAAGTAGATTTCCCCACATTGGGTTCACCCACAATCGCCACAGGAATCCCGTTTTTGATAACATTCCCCACAGCAAAAGAATCAATCAAACGTTTCAACACAAACTCAATGCGATTCAATAATTCGTGGAATTGAGTTCTATCCGCAAATTCCACATCTTCTTCTGCAAAGTCCAGTTCGAGTTCGATTAAGGAAGCAAAATTCAATAATTCTTCTCTTAGTTTGGCAATTTCGTTCGAGAAACCACCACGCATTTGTTGCATCGCAATTTGGTGAGAAGCTTCGTTGTCTGACGAAATTAAATCCGCTACAGCTTCGGCTTGCGATAAATCGAGTTTGCCGTTCAAAAAAGCTCTGAGAGTAAATTCTCCCGGGTTCGCCATTCGGCATCCTTTTCGAAGCAGTAACTGAATAATTTGCTGCTGAATATAAGTAGAACCGTGACAGGAAATTTCGATGGTATTTTCACCAGTATAAGAATGGGGTCCTTTAAAAATGGAGACCAAAACTTCATCCAGTGTCTTTTGATTATCGATAACGTGACCCAAATGTAAGGTATGGGATTTTTGTTGGGTCAAATCCTTTCCTTTAATAGATTGAAAAACAGAATTCCCAATAGCAATGGCATGCTCTCCGGAAATCCGAATTATGGCAATTGCTCCAGCTCCTGAAGGCGTGGCTAGTGCTACAATAGAATCGTTGTGTAACATATTTTTTCTTATTGGTTGCAAAGGTACTAAATCTTAATAAGTATCAAATTTTTAATCAAGACGGCTTCAGGGCAAACTCACCAGTTTTTTTGCCACGAATTACACGAATTAACACTAATTTTAGTGATTCTGAAAATAAAATCACACAAATTTTTATCTGCCTTTGGCAGATTCGTGGAATATATGACATCCAAATTTGTGTTAATTCGTGTAATTCGTGGCTGATTTTATATTTTTGAAACTGATGCGTTTGCCTTGAAGGCAGCTTTTTATTTACGATTAATTTTATCATAAACATCTGATAATTAGTATTGTTAATTTATTTTTTTTGCTTACCTTTAAGGTATAAAATGCGCATAAAGAGAATGTGATGTAAACTAACGGAAGTTATATGCGACCCGAGTTTATGAATAGACGAAGCAATTACATTTTCCAATAAAAAACAAATATAATCTACAAATGAAATAACTTAAACTTCATAAAAATGAAAAAGATTTTGTTTCCCACCGATTTTTCCGAAGCTGCCACTAATGCTTTTGTTCACGCTTTGGAATTTGCCAAAATAGTGAATGGTGAGCTCGTTTTATTGCACACCTTTGAACTCCCAATTTATGACAACCAGTTTTTTCCAGAGAATTATAACGTTCTTTTTGATTCCATTCAATTATCGCAATTTGATATGTTTAAAGACGAAATTCCAAAGCTTCACACTATTGCCGAAGAACAAAATCTGGACCATATAAAAATGAGCCACAGACTGATGGACGGTAGTTTGCTATATAATATTAAAAAAGCAATCAAGGAAGAAAAAATAGATTTTATTGTTATGGGAACTTCAGGAGCAACGGGATGGGAAGCTTTTTTCTTAGGAACAAATACTGGCAATGTTTTGACCGCTGTAGATGTTCCTGTGTTGAGCGTTCCTTTGGACGCAAAATTCAAAAAAATTGAAACCATTGGATTTACTACCCGTTACAGAGCCAAAGATAAAAAAGCGCTTAAAGATGTGCTGAAAATTGCCAAAAAAATGAATGCCAGAGTTAGGTGTTTGTATGTAAAAACGAATCATTCTGATGTTTCTGATGCAACGATAAAACACTGGGAAGAAGAATTTGCGGAGGAACCTGTTCAGTTTTCTGTAATTCCAAGCGATGATGTGTCAGATACCATCTTAGACTTTGTTTTATTCAAAGATATTGATGTGCTGGCAATGCTCACTTATAAAAGAAACTTTTTCGTTGAATTGTTTAAACCTAGTTTAACCCAGAAATTTTCGAATAGGTTAGACATTCCGGTTCTGGCAATGCACGAATAAACAAAAGCCCCAATTTCAGTGAAATTGGGGCTTTTAAGTATAAAAGCGTTGGGTGTTAGTTTCCTTTTTTATATTTTCTGATACTATCGAGACTGCAATCTAAAATCTGCAATCTGCAATCTAAAATTAGTTATTCAACATTACTGGCATAACCAGCATTGTTACTGTTTCGCCTTCTTCTAATCCATCAACTGGAGTCAGGATTCCGGCTCTATTTGGCAAAGACATTTCAAGCATAATCATATCGGATTGCAGGTTGGTCAACATTTCGGTAAGGAAACGGGAATTATAACCTATTTGCATATCGTCACCTTGATAATCACAAGTCAATCTTTCTTCCGCTTTGTTTGAATAATCAATATCTTCAGCAGAAATGTTCAACTCCGCACCCGCAATTTTCAAACGAATTTGGTGAGTAGTCTTATT
>JAEMQE010000016.1 GCA_022758945.1 Lentimicrobium sp.
GGTTTATCATCTTCTGTCTAGGGGTAAGTTTTCCTCCTGCCATATTTTCTAATAATTAGTTAATTGTTTTTTATATAAAGTATGAACTAATTATCCTTTATTATTCATTGCAGAAAGCATTCCTCCGTAAACATTGTTCAATGACGACAAGTTAGAAGTTAATGATTGCATTTGCTCTTTTAATTTTATATTATTTTCTACTACTTCTTCATTTATTTGAGCATTCCTTGAAGAACTTTGGATTTGTATTTTGTATAAGCTGTTTAAAGATTCCATTTGGGCTGCAGCCAAAGTTAACTCTTCACTGTATTTTTTAGTAGAAGCAATAGAATCTGCGGTAGGCATAATACTTTTTGCAGCACCTTCAAAATTTTTGATACTATTTCCCAGACTCATCATTAATTCTCCGTCAATCTTAGCATCTTTAAGCATTGCATCCAATTTTTTAGACAACATCCCTTCTGCATCTGAAGGAGTTTCTGTTTTAACTGATTTTTTTCGAGCTTCACCTTTGGCAAGTTCAGGGTAAACCAATGTCCAATCTAATTCATCATCAACTGGTTCGAATGCTGAAAGAGCAAAAATTCCAGCTTCAACAACAAGACCTATAGTAAGCATTAAATTTCCGGTTATGAAACCAAACTCAAGGTGTGTTATTTTAAATAAAGCTCCAATAATTACTACCGCTGCTCCCATTCCGTATGCGAAATTCATCTTTTGTTTACTTATTAATGCCATAATTTTTTGTGTTTTAGGTTAATTTAAATACTAGTTAGGTTAGTTTATTTTTTTTTCTTAATTTTTTCAGTTGCTTGAGTTCCCATATAATCTTGAACAGTTCTAAAGCCTATGAAACTTCTTGCAGAATCAGCATATTCATAATCGCGAGTACTTACTTGAAGGAAATAAGCAACATCTTTCCAAGAACCTCCACGAACCACTTTACGTTTGTTTGAAGTATCTGTATTACTTGGATTCATTGATGATACATATTCGTATGCATTTGGATCATAAGCTGAATCAGTCCATTCAGAAACATTTCCTGCCATATTATAAAGATTATACCCGTTTGGTTCATAAGACTTAGCTTCTACAGTATATAAAGACTGATCCGCCGCATAATCGCCCCTCATAGGTTTGAAATTTGCAAGAAAACAACCTCTATCATTTTTGGTATAAGGTCCACCCCAAGGATATGTAGCAGATTCCAATCCTCCTCTAGCAGAATATTCCCATTCTGCTTCTGTAGGCAATCTGAAATTATTGGTCTGATCGTGACCTTTCTTTTTAGATTTTATATACGCATTTTTATTCAGTGTTCTCCATGCACAAAATGCTCTTGCCTGATTCCAGTTCACGCCCACCACAGGGTAATCACCATAAGCTTGATGCCAAAAATAATCATTGTGCATTGGTTCATTATAGGAATAGGAGAAATCCTTAATCCAAGTTGTTGTGTCAGGATATACTTTTACTTGTTCTGTTCTGATGAAATCTTTTCTCTTTCCAACTTTAGCCTTAGCTGCAGCCTGAATGTCCATCCAAGAATAACGGAATTTTAGTTTATTTACATCGATTGTTCTTAAACCATTGTAGGATTCATTTAATGGTAAATACATAGAATCCATAACTTCTGTATAATATTCGTCAGGATATAACTTTGTGTCTTTAATCAGTTTTACTTTATGATTCAATTTTCTACCAGCATAAGGATCATCATCTGTACCAATACTATAATAGTTATCGTACATATATTTATCATAAGCAGTCATTTTTTCAGGATCTTGATCATTAAAAGCGAAATCACCAATACTCCCTGAATTTTTGCCTTTCCCTTTTGCTTTTCCATCACCAGGTTTAATTCCTGATTCGTCAGCAAGGATGGCTAATCGAACTCTCATTGTGGAATCTTTTACCCATTCTACAAATTGACGGTATTCTCTATTAGTTATTTCCGTTTCGTCCATATAGAAAGACCGAACTGTAACAGTTTTTGTAGTTGCATCACCAACATTGGCCACATCTTCATCGGATTTTCCCATAATAAACGAACCTCCTGGAACCAAAGTCATTCCGTAAGGTTTTTCTGGATGCCATTTTGCACCTTTAACACCTACTAACTCTCCTTTGTCAGTTGTTTTACCACATCCAATTAGTAAGGTTAAAATTGCAGCAAACGCAATAAGCTTCTTCATATTAATTAGGGTTATATATTCATTATTATTAAGTCCGTAAACCTATTTATTATTATTTAATAAAACAATTATTTAGAGTACTATTTATTCCATAGTCCAAAACTAAAATTAAAAACGTTAAGAAAAAAATATTTTATCGATTAAATGCTAAAAACATCGATAAAAAGCTTAAAATCATATTATGTAGTAAGTTTTACCTTATGAAATACAATAACGTTATTTGCCTTATCAAAAGTTTTAATACTAATTTATATGTTGTTTAACGATAAATTATACTATGTTTTTACGTTGAGCCTTCCACCATCTTTCAGGAATTTCCTGATTGCAAGCCCCCAAATACTCGTCATAAGAGCAAGGTAATAACGTGCTTTTCTTTAACTTATTATTGCCCGAAGAAATAAAAGGTATTTCTATCCACCACCTATCCGTTTTATTGCTTTTATAGAATATTAGTTCTTCTTCCAAAGGTATGATATATTTTATATAATTCTCTTTACTTCCAAAAGGATATTCATTAGAACGATAATGATAGCCTTCTATAAAATACCAAATAATTTGAGCAATCAGAACTGATTCCTGCTTGGAACTATTATGATTAAAAACTCCAAAAAGCGAAACTTTATCACTGATTCCAGCATATCTTGACAAGGCACAAGTCTCTTTTCCGTTAAACCCATTCGGTGTAAAAAAAGTAAAATTTCCTGAATCCGACGATTTTATTGAAGTCAAGTCAACACTCACAATATCTGCATCTCTAAAAACAGGTTCTGCAAGGGCTAGGTTGTTAGAAATATCTCCCAATCGATACCCATCAAAGAATAATTTATCAATCAAATCAATTTCTTCCTGCGAATTATAATAAGTTTGATATCCAATATTACTGAAGTTAAAAAGATTATTAGGTTCTTCAATAATTATTTTGGTCAAATATGAGGAAGCCGAAACGGCTTCGCTTTCTTTTCCAAAATCAAATTTATTATCAATTGAAACCAAATTTACCATTTGCTCCAAGTCATCATAAGCTCTGTAAAGCGCATAAGTCAAGTCTTGCGAACCGCCAATAATAATTGGAATAATTTTCTTTTTTATTAAACTTGCAACTACTTTTCTTATTGCAAAAAAGGTGTCATCACTAGAATTTCCAGCAAGAATATCACCCAAATCACCAATTGAAGTATTCCAATTTCCTGGAAATAATCCATACAATTCTTTTCGAATGTGTGACAAATCTACCTCCTCATCCTGATTTTTATTTCCACGATTTTCTAAAACGCCAATAATAGCAATTTTAATTTTATTCAAATCAGGAAAATCTTTATCCGTATGAAACACTACTTTACTTCCCAATTGCTGAGAAGAAACCTCCTTAATAAACTGAAGGATTTCATTATCTAAAGGTTTTAGAAAATCAAACTCCATATCTTATTTCTTTTTTGCGGCTGGTTTTTTGGCAACAACTTTCTTTGCTGCAGGTTTTTTAGCAGCCGTAGTTTTCTTAGCAGCAACTTTTTTGGCTGGAGTTTTCTTAGCAATCATTTCTTGAACTTCGGCTAAAGTCAATTTTGAAGCATCAACATCTTTACTCAATTCAATTTTGATTTTTCCTTTGGTAATAACTGATCTTCCCCAACGGGCTTTTTCAACCAAAATCCCTTCTTCCTTCCAATTATGCAAAACCTTATCAATATTTTTCTGCAATTTATCTTCAATCAATTCTTCAATATCAGATTGTGAAAGATTATCGAAATTATATTTCTTACTTACATTAATAAAAATTCCATCCCATTTAATAAAAGGCCCAAAACGTCCTGTTCCTTTTTGAACTCCTTCCCCTTTATAGGTTGCGATTGGCGCATCGGCTTTCGCTTTATCATCAATCAATTCTTTAGCTCTTTCTATGGTTACATCCAGTGGATTTTCGCCTTTTGGCAAGGAAACAAAAGCGCTTCCGTGACGAACATAAGGACCAAAACGACCGTTGCTTACCTCAACTTCTTCTCCTTTATAAGTTCCTAGATTTTTTGGCAACAAAAACAAATCCAAAACCTCTTCTAGCGTGATGTTGCCAATATTTTGCTCATTCATCAAACTAGCAAATTTTTTGTCTTCGTCATCTGCTTCGCCAATTTGTGCCATTGGCCCAAATTTTCCTAAACGAACCGAAACTTGTTTTCCTGTTTTAGGGTCTTTTCCTAGGATTCTCTCACCACTTTCTCTGTCTGCATTGGCTTCTACGTCTTTTACATTCGGATGGAACTTGTCGTAGAATTCCTGCATCATTTTTGTCCAATTGACGTTTCCTTCGGCGATTTCATCAAAATCTTGTTCCACTTTGGCAGTGAAATTATAATCCAAAATGTTTTCGAAATTTTTGACTAAGAAATCCGTAACTATTGTTCCAATATCTGTAGGAACTAATTTTCCTTTATCCGAACCAGTGTTTTCTTTGAGTAATTTCTCACCTACTTTTCCTGATTGTAAAGTAAGTTGAGTATAATTGCGTTCCTGACCTTCCAGATTCCCTTTCTCAACATAATTTCTGTTGATAATTGTCGAAATCGTTGGCGCATAAGTTGATGGACGACCAATTCCCAATTCCTCTAATTTTTTTACCAAAGAAGCTTCGGTGTATCTTGCTGCCGGACGCGAATATCTCTCAGTCGCCGTAATATAATTATTTTGCAGTTTTTCGTTGACTTTCATCGCAGGAAGCATTCCTTCTTGCTCTTCATCATCGTCATCACTTCCTTCCAAATATACTTTCAAGAAACCTTCAAAAAGCAATACTTCACCCGAAGCAGTGAATATTTCACCGTGATTGTTGGCAGCAATTTTAACGTTAGTTCTTTCCAACTCAGCATCACTCATTTGCGAAGCCAAGGTTCTTTTCCAAATCAAATCATACAAACGCGCTTGATCTCTATCAATGTTTACAGTGTGTCGCGACATATCCGTTGGACGAATTGCTTCGTGGGCTTCTTGTGCTCCTTTGCTTTTATTGACAAAAGTTCTTGGTTTAGAAAATTCCTTTCCGTAGGATTTGATGATTTCGGCTTGAGCTGCATCCATTGCGTCTTTCGACAAATTCACACTGTCGGTTCTCATATAAGTGATGAGTCCAGCCTCGTATAAACGTTGTGCGAGTTGCATTGTAATTCCAACAGGCAAATACAATTTCCTCGCGGCTTCTTGTTGTAAAGTAGAAGTTGTGAAAGGTGCTGTTGGTGATTTTTTGGTTGGTTTTGTTTCTAAATCCGAAACTTTATAGGTAGAACCAATATTCTTTTTCAAGAAATCTTCGGCTTCTTTTTTAGTATTAAAATTCTTTGGCAGTTTAGCCTTGAATGATTTTCCGGATTCGTTCGTAAATTCGGCAACAATCGAATAGCTGGCAACCGCATTGAAGTTTTGGATTTCTCTTTCTCGTTCCACAATCAAACGAACTGACACTGATTGTACTCGTCCGGCAGAAAGGCCTCCTTTTATTTTTCTCCATAAAACTGGAGATAATTCATAACCTACCAAACGGTCTAAAACTCTACGGGCTTGTTGTGCATTGACTAAATTATAATCTATTTCGCGTGGATTTTCAATCGCTTTTAGAATCGCAGATTTCGTGATTTCATGAAAGACGATTCGCTTGGTTTTCTTTTTGTCCAACTTTAATTCTTCAGACAAATGCCAGGAAATAGCTTCTCCCTCGCGATCCTCATCACTTGCTAACCAAACCATATCAGCATTTTTAGCTAGTGTTTTCAATTTGCTTACCAATGCTTTTTTATCGGACGAAACTTCGTATTTTGGTTTGAACCCATTTTCTACATCTACACCAATTTCTTTAGAAGGCAAGTCGGCAATATGTCCATAACTTGACTCTACTTGATAATCGCTTCCTAGAAATTTCTCGATTGTTTTTGCCTTTGCAGGGGACTCAACGATAACTAAATTCTTTGCCATTGCTTTGTTTTTCTCGGACAAAAGTAGAAGAATTTTTTAAATATTGCGCTTTTGGGAATTTTAAAAGTGATTTTTATTATTGGGAAGTAAAATAATGTCAGTGCTAATTGCTCAAATTATTATTGATTTTCCAATTCAAATTTATTGTAGTTTGCCACAATAATTAAAGGGTATATATTAAGGACAAGACCGTTATTCTAAAATTCTGCTCTTTACATCTTTGCTATAATTTCGTCCAATTGGGATGGTATAGGAAAGTATTTGGATTCTATTTCCTTCGATAAATTTCACTTTATCAATTGCAATGGTGTATGATTTATGAATTCGGATAAACTGATCTGAGGGTAATTCTTCGGACAAAGAAGTCATGGATTTATGGGTAATGTAGGTTTTATCGATGGTGACAACTTTTATATATTCCTTCATTCCTTCGATAAAAAGGATTTCGTCAATATTAATTTTCACCATTTTTTTATCCACTTTGATAAAAATGTGGGAATCAACCCGAACCGGTTCCATTTTGAGGTTATTTTTTAAACTGAATTCAGTCGTAATTTTATTGATGCATTTTATAAATCGAGGTAATGGAATGGGTTTTACTAAATAATCCAAAACTTCGAGATCATAACTTTCGGCGGCAAATTCTCTAAAAGCTGTAGTAATAATCACTTTAGGCTTATTTTCCATCAAACTAATTAACTCAAAACCCGTCATCATTGGCATATTTATGTCTAAAAATACCGTGTCAACACTATTGTTGTTGATGAAATCCAATGCTTCTAATGAATTATTAAACGTGCCAATAACATCAAAATCAGGAAAATTGGCAAAATAATTTTGCAAGACTTTTATAGCCAAAGGCTCATCGTCAACCAAAACACATTTAATCTTCATTATATATAGGTATTTGCAAATGGATGATGTAATAGTTGAATTTTACTTGATGTTCTAAGGAAAAATTGTTTTTGAAAATTAATTTCAGTCTCTTTTTAGTATTGGTCAAACCAATGCCTTTTGGACTTTTAAAACTTTGTGAAAGTACAAAATTATTTATGATTTCAAAATGCAATATGTCATCAACGATTTTACAATTTATCTTGATTTTAAGCTTATTATTGTTAAACCCACCGTGTTTAAAGGCATTTTCCAGAAGCGAAATAAATAATAAAGGCGGAACTTTGACTTCATCAATATTCGATTCTATATTTATGGTCACTTCTACATTTTCGAAACGGAGTTTTTCAATTTCGATATAATTTTGGATATAATCGATTTCTTTGATTAAGGGAACAAATTTAGTTCCTTCGATGTCGTACAAAACGTATTCCATCAATTTTGACAATTTTATAATTACATCGGGAACTTTATCAGAAGATTCAAGTGATAAAGCATACAAATTATTCAAAGTATTAAAGAAAAAATGGGGTTGAATCTGGTTTTTCAGGTATTTTAATTTGATTTTAAATTGTTCTTCCTTCAAAGCTCGGTTTCGGTCTCTTTCTTTTAACCAAGTCAACGTCAAATAAACAGACGAAGCCATCGCCAGAACGTATAATTCGCCAATGCAAACCGCAACAATATGATTGAATTCAAAAGGTTTGTATTCTCTATTGGCTTCTGGCCAAATGTTTTCTGAAATAATATAATAGGTCATTCCAGTTTTCAATAAATAAACAGCCATTAGACTCAATAACAGCCCAAAAGTGTATTTATAATACTTTGAAGTCAATACATATCGAGGCACAAGAACAAACAAATTGAAATATACTAAAGGAATGTGGAGCGTAAATTCAATCAGATTCGATTTGAAAGAATATCCATAATCATTAAAATAAGCTCCCCAACGCAGAAAGTTCAGCAAAAAGTAAACGCCCCAAAACCAAAAATGATTTTGAAGTTTAATGTCGAATTTCATTTCGTTTATTTTTCCCACTTTTTAGTACAATAATTAATGTTTTACTAGTGAATTCTTTTTTAAAAAACTTTTGCAACTTTAATCAATTTGACAATATAAAACGGCTTTTTGCAAATAAAAATATGAAAATAAATAAAAACGTTTGAAAATAAAAACAGGAAAACGTTTTCGTAAAACACATTATTGATTAAAAAATGTCGTTGGTTGAAACTTTACTACAGTTGGGAGAATTTATTTTTTTTAGAATCTTCATCCCGATAAATTTACACCATAACTAATAAAAAACAAATAAAAATGAAACAAATTATTTTAATCTTTATGATTATTTTTACTACGCAAGTTGGCCTTGCTCAAGTAAAAACCGTCAAAGGTACTGTAAGCGATGCAAGTGGTTTACCATTACCAATGGCGAACATTAATGTACAAGGTGAAACAAAAGGAACCACAACCGATATGGATGGTAACTTTTCGATTCAAGCAGAAAAAGGAAAAACTTTAGTTATTTCTTTCGTTGGATTAGAAACCCAAAAAGTAGTTGTTGGTGACGATAGCGTTATCAAAGTACAACTAAAAGAAGGTTCTTCAACCGCTCTAACCGAAGTAGTGGTTACCTCTCTTGGTATTAAGAAAACCAGAAAATCGCTTACTTATTCTGCTCAGGAATTAAAAGGCGAGGATCTAACTAGAGTAAAAGACGCTAACGTAATTAACACCATTGCTGGTAAAATTGCAGGTGTTGCCGTTACAAAAAGTGCTGGTGGAACTGGAGGTTCTACTAAAGTCGTGATTAGAGGAAATTCTTCTGTAACGAATAACCAACCACTTTATGTGATTGATGGTGTTCCCTTGTTTAATATTTCTTCTGGGCAACCCAATCTTACTTTTGGTGATGTCAATGGAGGAAATAGAGACGGCGGAGATGCTGTATCCTTATTAAATCCAGATGATTACGAAGGGATGACCGTTCTTAAAGGTGCGTCAGCAGCTGCTTTATATGGTAGCCAAGGTGCGAATGGCGTAATCTTGTTAACGTCAAAAAAATCAAAAGAAGGCGTTTCTAATTTAAAAATGACTTCAACAACTACTTTTGAATCGGCTGCATTTTTGCCAAAATTCCAAAACGAATACGTAGCAGTTGCTGGTGGAGATGAAACTTGGGGAGCAAAAGGAGCTTCTAAGGATCATGTAAAAGATTTTTTCCAAACAGGAAATACTCAAATTACTTCCTTAGCATTTTCAACAGGAACTGAAAAAGCTACAACAAACCTTTCTTATGCCAATACAACTTCTTCTGGTATCATTCAAGGAAATGATTTGAACAAAAATAATTTTGGAATTCGCCAAACTGGGAAATTTTTCGATGATAAATTAACCGTTTCTGCAAATGCAAATTATGCTTCTCAAACAATTGGAAACAGACCTGTAAGTGGTTATTATTTCAATGCTTTGACTGGTGCTTATTTAATGCCAAGAGGAAATGATTTTGACTATTATAAAAACAATTTCGAAGTGTTTGATCCTGTTAGAAATATGATGGTTCAAAACTGGATGACCAACAGAGATATTATGCAAAACCCTTATTGGGCTATCAATAGAAATGCTTCTACAGACAAAAACCACTTTTTAACTGGATCTTTTGCATTGGATTATAAAGTGAATAATTGGTTGAGTCTTGTTTCAAGATACAATTACAACCGTATAGAAAGCAGTTTCGAAAAAGAAATTTTTGCTTCGACGCAAGGTACATTGTCTAACATAAACGGAAGATATATTAATATCAATAGTTTAAGCACGCAAAATTATGGTGACTTCTTAGCTAATATTAATACTAAAATCAACGAAGATTTAACTTTAACAGCTAATATAGGAACCAGTTTTACCAAATCAATGGGTAATAATGCTACTACATTAGATTCAGGAATAAGCTCTGGTTTAGTATATGCAAACTGGTTTACTTTAGGAAATTTTGTCAACAATGCAGGAAATTTTCAAAGTTTAGGATCTCAAAAAGAAGTGCAATCTGTTTTTGCAGCAGCAACTTTGGGCTATAAAAACTATCTATATCTTGATGTTACAGGAAGAAATGACTGGTCTTCAACACTTGTAAACACTGATAAATTATCTTTCTTTTACCCATCAGTTGGTGTAACTGGCCTTATTAGTGAAATGACCAAAATGCCGGATTGGATTAATTTTGGTAAAGTTCGTGCTTCTTATGCGCAAGTTGGTAACGACATTTCCTCTTTTGTAACTTCTCCAACATCAACTATCGTTGGCGGTCAAATTATTCCTCCAACCGTTGGACCAAGACCAGGCGAATCATTAAAACCAGAATTAAAATCTGAATTCGAAATTGGTACAGAATGGAAAATGTTTGACAACAAACTTGGATTCGAAATTTCTTACTACAACTCCGAAACTAAAAATCAATACATTCAAGTTCCTGCTCCATCAACAAACCCTTACGGATATTTAAACTATGGTTTCAATGCGGCAAGTATCAAAAACCAAGGTTTAGAAATTGTTGTAACTGGAAAAATCCTCAAAACTGATAAATTTACTTGGGATGCTACCCTAAACTACTCACATAATAAAAATACAGTTAGCGAAATTCCTGCTGAACTTGGCGGAAGAGTTATCTTAACTGATCCGGGAGTAAACAACTACAGATATTCATTAATCGAAGGACAACCTTTTGGACAAATCGAAGGAGTAAACA
>JAEMQE010000104.1 GCA_022758945.1 Lentimicrobium sp.
AACAGGGAGATGATTTGCTTACTATTCTTGTATTGGTTCTGTCAACAATTTTATCGGGATACAACTGGTTTAATGCTTCCTTTAAACCAATGAAACCAACTACCAAACCATCGCACAAATGCCCGTGAAATTTAGCTACATCTTCTAAAGAAATGTTTTGTATGTGATTTAGCCTTCCTTTTGAGAAATCAGTATCAATTGTTTGTATAGTTGGGTTATTTTTCATTTTATATGATTAAAAATTGATAACTGCCGCACCTTCAGCGCCATAACGCAAGAACGCATCACGAGCATATTCTAAATGAACTCCTTTAGCTTCTAATGCTGCCGTGGTTCCATTAGCTTCTGCAGTATTTTTGCAAGTACTTACTTTTATGCCTGCTGCAATGAGTTCATCAATGGCTTTAATATAATCTGCTTTTACGCCTGTTTCGGCATTGCTTGAATAGGCAGCTTGTCCAGGACCGAACAAATAAACTTCCAATTCTACACCTGCTTCTTTGTTTACTTGCGACATTCTTACTGCCACGTGTGAGCCAGCATTTAAGGCGGCATCGTTGTCATTAAATATTATTACTACTGATTTTTTCATTTTCATTTTATTTATTTATTTCTAATTTGTTTTTTATGCTATAATCCAAATGAATCTATAGGTATGTTTCCTGATGAAATCCCTTGTGTCAATAAACTTTTCATTATTCCCGGCATAATTTTAAAGTATAAACCTATATGATCTGGTTTATAGGAAGGGTTTTGAACTGTTGCTATTTTTTAAAAAATTAATAATGATAAAACGATTGTGCCCAATAAAGCCCACAAGGAATTTTTCTTTAAAATCATCATCCAACCAATTGCCATCAAAAAAATCATCCAGGTTTGCCAGTTAAATAGAGATTTAAAAGCAAATAGTAAACTTACAGCAAGCAGCAGTCCAATAAAACCTGATAAGATCCCTTTGATAATAACCTTTACAATTTTGAGATTTTGAATGCGACTATGTATATCTGCCAATAAAATCATTGCCACAAGTGATGGTGTAAAAATAGCCAAAGTGGCAAATACAGCACCCGCTAACCCTGCAACATGATAACCAATAAAGGTGGCGGTAATAAATACCGGACCTGGCGTAACCTGACCTAATGCAATACCATCAATAAATTCCTTTACAGAAAGCCAATTATGTACAACAACCACCTGATGTTGAATAAGTGGAATAGCAGCAAATCCTCCTCCAAAAGAGAATGTTCCAATTCCAGCAAAAGCACTGATAATATTGCGTAAATCGGGTACAATCAAGCCACTCAAAAAAAATAGTATCACAATAAAAACGGGTGCATAATCTTTTATTGATAAAGTATCACGATTTAAAGTGCCAGACTCAACAAGCAAAACTTCTCCTCCTTTTGCTTTTACATCTTCAAATTCGTGTGTAAAATAAAAAAAAATAAACCCGAACAATCCTGATAGTAGGATAAGCCAAATTGCATTTAGTTTAAGAAAAAAGATACCGGCAAAAGTTACCAGGCTAATGAGTACACCTTTCCAATCCAGGTAAGTAATTTTTTTAAAAACTGATTTACTTAAAATGCTGGTTGCATTTATCAGGAGCGCCACCACAAGCGCACCTAACCCGGCAAATAAAGATTGAATAAAAGCAAGATTTCCAAACTTAAAGTATGCCCATGCAAGAATGAACATTACAATGGTGGCAGGCATTATAAATAAAATAGGGGCTAAGATTCCTCCCCATAATTTATGAAGTTTAAAACCAATATACCCCATAATACTTACCCCGGCTGCTCCCGGTAATACTTGTGCCAAACTCAAAGAATTCATAAACTCTTTTTCAGATATCCATTTTTTTTCAAGCACAAATATTTTCTTCATTAAAACTAAAATAGCTGGACCTCCATAGCCAACTGCGCCTATATAAAAAGCTGTTTTTATTAACTCATATAAAGATGGTTTTTTCATAAAATTGATTAAGATAACTATTTTTCTATGTTTGCTAAAAATTCACTAAATCCAATTTTATAAACATATTGTGGCAAAAAAAATGGCCGAAGGAGTAAAAGGGTCGCCAACCTTCATAAAAGAAATTCCACCATTAAAAAGGTGGCAACCCTTACAACTATTATAGATACATCGCTTTTTTAAATGTAGTATTTTATTACACTTTTAGATGTTCCAAAACGATTTCGGCATTGCCAATCACTCTTGTTGCTTCGGCATAACGAGCAATTTTGAGGGTTTCCAGTATTTTTTCTTTTGAAATCTGCTGAATTTTAGCTTTGTTCGTCATCGCTTCAATACACGCTTTGCTGCCAGTTGCCAGGGCGACACCTAAATAAATTAAGGTTCTGGTTTCTGCATCTAAAGCACCATTTTGAGGCATTGCAAATGCACTGCTTCGGGCTTGTTCGGCTACAAATTCAGGGAATACTTCTCCTGCTAATTCAATGGCTCTTGGTAATTTACCATCCATTGCACCTTTCATCATTGAAAGGATTTGTTCTGTTGTGGGTTGTTGATTTTCCATTTTTTATTTTCTTAAAATTAATTTAATGCTTCATACGTAATTGCTCCTTCTGGTAAATTTAAAATTTCCTTACGAACAATATCTTGTGTAACTTTTGCAAATTGGGCTTTTTCAGCATTGGTTGCTTCTCCTTTCAATATTTTGTTTTTAATAACTGAAGATGCATACATTTCATCTTTGGTCAACAATTTCATTCGGTCGATGGTTGCTTTTATCTTTTTCCCATTGTCTTTGCGTTCAAAAATTATAGTGGTTGTTCCTTCATTTCCAGCGATTGATTTATCTACTACAAAATCGCTTTTAGAATTTGAATATTCCCCTCTGTTTAAACGGGTACCTGTGATAAATGTAATGGCATCAATTAAATCCATATTGTATTCTGAAATCGCAACATTTACGGTTCTTCTATTTGGAATTTCATTCGGAAAAAGTTTGCTTAACACTTCTTTGGTAATTAAAAACCCTGCGGTATCGCAACCGCAAGTATGGCCAGTGTAAATTTGAACATCTTCCAATGAAATGGTAAAGACATCTTTTTCTTTTCGGTCGCTTCCTGCCATAATGGCTTTGCTGTCTTTGATTTTTATGGTTCCGGCTTTTTTATCAATGTTTTCTTGTGCATTAATCGTAGTATTTAAACCCAATAAAAGGGTTAATACAATTGTGGTTTTTGTTTTCATTTTTTTTATTTAATTTGTTTTTATTTAATTTTCAATTTGTTTTGTTTCTTTTTTATCAACGATATAAGCATACATCGGTACAAATATTAGTGTGAGCAGTGTACCAATTAATAATCCACCAATGGCCACATCGGCAAGTGGACTTAATCGTTCTAAACCAACGGCTTGTTCCAAGGCAATGGGTATCATTCCGGCTATGGTTCCAAAAGCGGTCATCAAAACTGGACGAAAACGCACTCGTACACTTTCAATAGCACTTTCATAAGGACTTTCGCCACTGGCTCGATGGTGTTGGTAAAAATCAATCAGTAGAATGGAATTTTTAATGATAATCCCAAATAATAAAAGTATTCCCAGCAAACTAGGCATACAACTCGGTTTATGAAACAGTAGCATTCCCCAAGAAGCTCCAATTAAAGATAATGGTAAAACGACAATCATAATCAAGGTCATTTTTACCGAGCGATAAATAGAAATCAACACCATTGCCAATAAAAACACCCCCAAAGCGATAGCTTTCATCATTCGGCTAAAACTGTCATCAATTTGTACCATATCACCTTCTTGCGTGATGGTGACGTCCGAATTGCTTTTAATTTTTGTTAATGCAGCTTCGGCCTCGTCAGTAATATGCGTAACAGGTCGGTCTTTTCGGTAGCCATTTACATCAATACTATACAACATTTTGTCTCTTTCAATTTTGGCAAAGGTGAGCTGTTTCGTAATGGTGGCTAATTGAGCTAAAGGCACATCACCAGTAGCCGTTTTAATAGGAAGCAATTTCAATGCTTGTTCGTTTTCTCCAAATTTTCCTTTGAAATAAAGGGAAACGGGTTGTACATTTAAGGATTGTAAGTTGGCATTTAGACTCACCACTTGTCCTTTGATTAAAATTTGAGAGATAATTTCATAAGGAGTGATGCCATAACTCAATACTTTGTTTTTATCGATATTGAGTGCAAATTCAGAAAAATCCTCATTCCAACTGGTTGACACCGAAGTTAGTCCGTGTACTTCTTTTAAAACATTTTGTGCTTCTATTGACTTTTCAGACAAACCATCGACAGAAGGCGATTTTAAACGCACATCTAAAGTGGCTTTGATGGTAGAAAGTGCCGTTGCACCAAAATCATATACATCATTGCGTTTTACACCCTCTAAACCTGCTATTTTTTCACGAACAATATCTTCAATTTGCCAAAGATTTAATTTTCTGCTAAAACGATCGACACAATTGATGGTAATGGTTGCTTCGGTAGGTAAATTTCCACTTCCTAAACTTAAAACACCCATTTCGTTGCCAAAAGCTACTGAACTTTTTTCTACCCAAGGTTGTTTGTGCAGCCATTGTAAAAAAGGCTCCATTTTAGCTTCAGAACTTTCTACCGTTTCATTGGCACTAAAACCAATTTGTGCTTTGATAATTCCGGTATCCATTGGTGGCATCGCATCTTTTCCAATAACAGGCATAATGGTTTTTATGCTGATAAGCAACAGCAGCACAACGCCCACAGAAAGTGCGATTCTGCGAAATACTTTTCGTTTTCCATTTGAAAATTTGATGACATTGACATAAGGTTCTACCAGTCTTCCGAATGATTTTTCGTATAGATTTTCAAACCAGCGTTCAAATTTGTTTTTGCTGTGTCCGTTTTTTAAGAAAATCTCTAATAATTTTGGGATAAAAGTAATAGACAAGAAAAAGGAAACCAACAACGCAATGATCAAGGTGAAAATAAGTGGTTTGAATATTTTTTCGGGAAATCCACCCACAAACATCAAAGGCGAAACTATAGCGATGGTAGAAATTGTACCGGACCAAATGGGGTTGATTACTTCTCTAGTTCCATTTTGAACGGCTGTTTTTAAATCTTCGCCTAATTCGTTCAAATGCCGTTCTATGTTTTCTAAAACCACAATGGCATCATCGGCTAACATTCCTAAAGCCAAAATAATAGCGGTATAAATGACGATGTTTAAACTGCCACCTGTAAGCCAAATTACAGCCAAGGTTGAGAAAAAAACCAATGGAATAGTAATAGCAGCCGCTGCAATAGCTCTTAAATTTCCCAAGAAAAATAAAATAACCAAAAGAGTGAAAAAGATGGCGTCACGGAGGGCAACCAACATATTATCGTTGGCCAATTCTATTAAATTTCGTTGTGTATCTGATATTTCAAAGGTAAAGTTTGGGTAGCGTGCTTCTAGCTTTTTTAATTCTTCTCTTGCTGCGTTACTCACACTTAAAACGCTTCCGCCAGGTGCTCGCTGGATGGCTAATGCTATCGCTGGTTTACCATTTCCTATATAACCACTGGTTCTTTTTTTGTAACTCCATTCTACATTGGCAATGTCGTTAATGGTAACGTTTGGGATAATATTGATTTGTTTTATTTTCTCGATATTATCGTTTTCACCATAGTAAGTGATGGTGTAAAAATTATTTTTCCCTTTGATTAAACCTATTGGAATATCGTGATTGACCGTTTGTAAAACTTTGGCAATTTTATCAAAATCAATATTGTATTGTTTGGCTTTAAACGGATCTACTTCGATATTGATAGCACTTTCGTAGCCACCAAAAACCTCTACATTTCCAATATCAGGATTACTCAATAAACTAGGTTTTATGAAACCATCTACCATTTTTCTAATATCAGAAAGTGATACCGAATTTGTTTTTGGTGAAACGGAAATGACATCTACCGGGAGCGTAAAATCACCTGTGGTATAAACTGCTGGGTTAACATCGGCAGGTAAATTTCCTTTGGCAATAGAAAGTGCATTGGCAACATCAACTGCGGCAGCATCTAATCCTTTTTCATAGGTAAATTCAGCTTTTACAATCGAAAAATTGGCTACGTTTATGGAGCTTACATCGGTGAGCAATCCCAAACGAGCAATTTCTTGTTCGATGGGTTTTGAAACTGAATTTGCGGCTACTTGTGCTGTTGCTCCCGGAACTTTTGTAATGACCAAAACTTGCGGTGGGGTAGAATCAGGGAATAAATTTTTGGGTAAGGTTACCAATGCAATGATTCCCACCACAAAAAATCCGAAGATGATGGAGTACAATAAATACGGTCTTTTATAGAAATAATCAAACATAGCGCTAGTTTTTTTGAATTATTTTAATTGAAGTACCAGACAATAAACGCAATAGAATATCTTGCTTGGCAATTACAATTTCTTGCCCTGCCAATTCCTGATTGCTAATCATTAATTGATTTTCACCCGATTCGGTGATGTTAATTTCTTTAGGTAGGGCTTTATCTTTTGCCACCACAAAAACATAACTTTTACCGTTGCGGTTCAGTACAGCATCATAAGGCACTTTTAAACCTTGGCCTTCGTAGAGTACAATATTTACAGGAACGCGTTCGCCAGTTAATAAACTTAGGTTGGCGGTAACTACTTTGTATTCTGCCAAACCATTTTGCGTGTTGTTTAGAGGAATGGCTTTATAAAATTTATTGTCTACGGAAATTCCTTTGATTTTCAAATCGCTTGGAACGCTAATTTTTAAGAAAGCTCCATTATTAGCACTAATAACGGCTATGGGTTGTCCAGGCATTGCCACATCACCTATATTCATTGTGGTTTTAGCCACAACACCAGATGATGGTGCTACAATTGTATTGTAGGAAAATGAATTGGAAATATCCTCTTTAGTTTGCTTTAACGATTCAATTTTAGATTCAATGTCAGCAATTTTAGAAATTTCGTTTTCCGATTGTTCCTTAGAAGCTCCTTTTACCGCCAATAATTGAAGTGTTCTATTGTGTGTAGCTTTGGCATTATCTAGTGCTACTTTTTGGGCTGAAAGTTGCGATTGAATGCTTTGCAAATTGGTTTGAAAACTCGAATTATCTAGTTTTGCCACCACTTCTCCCGCTTTTACTGTACTTCCACTTGGTTTAAGATATTGAATGCGTGCCGAAATTTTTGAACTAATCGTTACATCTTGATCGTTTTGAACAATGGCTAAATAGGGTAAGGTTAATTGATTGCCATCGGAAGCAATCTTAACCGTACTTACCGATATTGGAAATACGGAAGCTACAGGTGCATTATCGCTTTTTGCTTTTGCTTTTTTGATTACTACTATTCCACCTATAATGGCAAACAAAATAATGATGCTGGTGATTATGGTTGTTTTATTTATATTTTTCATTGTACTAAAGTTTTAATATTTATACTATAAATGACCGCCAATTTCATTAAGGTTTGCCATTTTTGAGACTGTGTTTTGTAAAGTGTTGCTTTTGCGAGTACCAAATCATCTTCGTATTTTAAATAATCTTCCATACTCATTTGGTCTAGTTGATAACTCAAAACGGCTATTTTTTGAAGCTCTTCTTTATCCTTAATATTGTTTTGGTAGAGGTCGATGGAATTATCTAATACGATGAGGTTTTGTTTTAATTGTTGGGCTTGAGCTGCGAAATCGTCATTCAATTTTTGCAATTCATTTTGTGAAACTTCTAAATCTAATTTCGTTTTATGAATTTGTACATATTGCGATTTATTAAAAATAGGAACTTTTACCACAAGGCTTGCCACGGTTAAATCGCCATTGATTGAAGCATTGTTATTGTATGCTTTTGCAAAATTGTAGGAGTAATTTCCTTGTGCAAAAATAGACGGTAATAATTTTTCCTTTTCAGCTCTAATTACCAACGAATCTGCACTAATTTTCTCTTGAAGCGGTTTGGTTATTTTTATTTCACCAGATTGAATCATTCCTATTTGTTCCATAGGAACGGCTTGGTTCAATACAATTCCTGTTAGGGATTGAATGGAAGCAACAATATCTGATTTTTGTATTTCTAAATCATTCAAAAGCGTACTTACTTCATTAATAGAGGTATTGATATTCAAAGCGGTTGATCCAGCTGCACGACCATTATTTACTTTTATGTTTATGAATTCTTGCGTTTTTAATAGAGAAGTTTTCTTTTTTTCGAGAGCCATTTTTAAATTCTCAATATAATTGAGATTGGCGTTTAAAGAAACTAAAATAGATTGATTTTTAAGTGTGTTAACGTATTCTTGCTCTTTGGCAGAAGCCACTATTTTTTTGGCTTGCTCTGACATTGTAAAAATCGATTTTACAAACAACGGCATTGCAATAGTGCCACCTAATCGATAAATATTAGAACTAAAAGGTTGTGCAATGCTTTGATTTTGAATTAAAGGAAGTAAATCGTTAGGAGGTACAGGATACATTCCGGTTGGTATTGAAGAATAATCATAACGACCAAAACCTTCCACTATTGGATAAAATTGGCTGTTAATACTACTTTTGTACGTTTCTGCTTGTGCTGTTTTAAGGGCATCCGCTTTTGTTGTGGTACTTTTTTCTAATGCCAAGAACAAGTCGTTGATGGTGCTTTTTTGTTGCCCAACAACATTATTTGTGAGCAAAAGCATAGAAAAAATAAATAAATAAACTTTGTTATATTTATTTAACATTAAGATTTTTGTTTTCATTTGATTCCTTTTTGTTGCAACATTTTTACAATTTCCTCTTCAGGAAAGAAGCCTTCGTGTCTAAAAAATTCTTTTCCGTTTTTATCCAAAAAGATTTGTGTTGGAATAGCTTCAAACGTAAAATTTTTGGCTGCTTCTTTTCCTTCTTTTGTCCAAACGTCATAGAAAATTACTTGGACTTTGTCTTTGTATTTTTCTTCGATAGCTTTTAATACCGGTTGCATTTGCTTGCAAGGAATACATCGAACGGAACCTAATTCGTAAAAAGTCACTTTGTAATTTTTTTTAGAAGCTGTTGCTGTTTGAGCATTTCCCTTGTAACTTGTTAATAGTATAAAGGTAAAAAGAATTAATAATGCTAAAGTTGGTGTTTTCATAATTTTATAAAATAATATTAAATAAATAACCAGAAATAATAATACAAATAGTTACTACCGAGAAGAATATCGCAATCAATTTCCAGGTCATAACTTTTTTTAACAAAGTGGCTTCGGGGATTGAAAGTCCAACCACTGCCATCATAAATGCTATTGCGGTTCCTAACGGAATTCCTTTTTGCACAAATACTTGAATGATGGGCAAAACTCCCGCCGCATTGCTATACATTGGTACTCCTAAAATTACAGCCAATGGCACCGCAAATGGATTGTCTTTGCTGATGTATTCTTCGAAAAATCCTGTTGGAATAAACCCGTGCATCAAACCACCCAATCCTATTCCGATGATGATGTACCAAAAAACACTTTTGATTATTCCAAAAGCTTCCCGGAATATTTCAGGTAATCGTTGAACAAAGGGTATCTTCTCTTCTTCAAAATCACTTTCTTTTTCGGCGTTCGCCAAAATTCCTTGAACCCAAGGCGAAAGGTATTTTTCTAAATTCAACTTACCTAAAATAAAACCGCCAATCATTCCGAGTAGAATACCGCTGGTTACATAAATGATGGTTGCTTTTAAACCAAACATTCCAATAAACATAGCAATGGCCACTTCGTTTACCAATGGCGAAGTAATGAGAAACGCAAACGTAACTCCTAAAGGAATACCACCTTTTACAAATCCAATAAACAAAGGTACGGAAGAACAAGAACAAAACGGCGTAACCGCTCCAAAGGAGGAAGCAAAGAAATATTCTAAACCAAATAACTTATTTCGAGATAAAAAATTACGAACTTTATCCACAGGAAAATAGGAGTTTACAACACCCATCACTGTAGTAATGAGGAACAATAAGATTAAAATCTTGATTGTGTCATAGATAAAGAAATTTAAGGCATCACCCAATTTAGATCCATTAGTAATGCTAAAAACACTATAAACAAGCCAATCGGCTAAACTTTGAACCCAGTCAAACATAATTTTTGAATTACGAATTAGTAATTATGAATTACAATACTCAAATTGTAACCCCAACTTGATTTTTTGATTAACAACAGCCTGAAGTAGAGCAACAACCACCATCAGCACCTAAAACCGAAGCAGTATCGCCTTTAGTTGGAAAACCTTTTTGAACCCAACGGATGATGCCGTGTTCCATATTTACCACATTTTCATAACCGTGATTTACTAAAAATCCGGCTGCTCTTAAACTACGTCCTCCACTTTCACAAACCATAACAACTGGTTTATCTTTTGGAATTTCTGTAAAATGTTCTTCAAAAACACTTAAAGGAATATTGATGATATTGGGTACATCATAAGCCAATTGTGCTACTTCGTCTTTCTCGCGAACATCTACTAATAATGCTCCTTCTTTAACCCATTTTTGTGTTGTAGTTGGGCAAATTTCTTTTACTAATGTTTGGTTTTCCATTGTTTTATTATTTTAAGAATTCTTTAATTTCATCTATTTGAGCAATTCTGCCTTTTACTTTAATCTCGTCGTCAATCATCAAAACTGGTGTGGTCAAGATGTTGTATTTCATCATCTCTTCAATGTCTTCAATTTTGATAACTTCGGCTTCTATCCCTAATTGTTTTACCGCTTCTTCAACATTATGAAATGTTGTTTTGCATTTTGGGCAACCTGGGCCTA
>JAEMQE010000125.1 GCA_022758945.1 Lentimicrobium sp.
AAAACTATCGTTCAAGGATTTACTCCAAGGATGAATATGTTCAGTTTGAACTTCACCACTAAACAATTGGGTTACACTTATACTTTTTCCTGTATAAGGACAAGTATGCTTACATTCTTCCCAAAGTTTATAAAGTAATAGATTATCGTGAGAAATATGTTTTCCTAAATTATTGAGTTCTACTTTCACTCTATCATTTTCCCTTTCTAATTTCTGTTGGCGATTTCTTTCTTCTCTTCTACCTGATTTTGATGCTTTCAAGTTTCGAGCTAGTTCCACTTTAATTTCATCAGGTTTTCCATATTCATCAACGATTTCGTTTATTAATTTCCTGATTTCGAATAAAGCAGTTATAACAACAGGATTTCTAATAGCTTGAATATCTTTATCTGCCTTTGCATTTACTGGCAGTTTATTTAACAAAACAGTTTCTTCGATATTGGCAGAATGATGATATAATTTAGTTAATTGTTTGTCTGAAAGATGTAAATCTGTTTTCAGGAAATGTTTTAAAGGTTCTATAAATCCACCTTTTTGATTAGAGCGAACAATTTCATAAACATTATCAAGAATCAAACCTTTATCATCACTGTTTAATGTTTCCCAATTTTGACCATAAGCATTTTTTATTCCACCAAGAACAACGGCAATATCATACTGAAATCCCATTTCTAAAAAAGGCAAAATATTATTAATTGCTTTTCGACTTAAACTGGCATATTTATCTTTTAGATTAAATTTAGAAATAGCTTCGGCTTGTGTTTCATCAAAGCCCCAATTTTTAATAGCATATTCTTTTACTTTATCCTTGCTATCAAAGAAATACAAAACGTGCCAAATATCCTCTTGTTCTTTTTCTGTGAAATCAAACCACTTTTTACCGAAGAATTTTTTATTGCAAAGATTTGAAATAGTGTGTGTTCCCACAATTTTATCTTCGTCTTTGTAATTGAATTTGTAAATTGCATCAAGTTTATTGATGGCTTTGCGAATGTCTTTGAAGCTTGGTTTTTCTTTTTCAATTAGAAAATTAAAAACCAATTTCCGCTCGTCTGCGTGCAATTTATGGCCATTATATTCAACCGTATTAATCCATTGATGCAATCTATATAGTTCAAAAGGAATTGCACTCAATTGACATTTAGTTTTACCAGATTCAAATGTACAATTACCAACTAAATGTTTTTGAGAACGCAAAGGGCGTTGATGAAACAAAATCCCGTCTTCTTTAAAACCTTCATCATTTTTTCTACCACCAATTTTTTCTTTTATTTCGTGAGTCAAATTAGAATGATATATTTTTTGATTTTCCCAAATTTGTTCAAATTCATCAACATACATTTGTCGTGTTGTATATCGATTTCTAATTCTTTCTAAACCATCTACAAATGGCTGATTTTCTTTTGGTGCAATTTCATAAAAGTATGAACCCAAAGTTTTATTTTCAATTTGTTCTCTGGTTTCATCAATTCCAATTTTACCTTCTTTGATGTTTCCTTTGAAAATAGCACCATCATCTTTCCCAGCGCTTCTACTATTACTTAAAAAACCTCTTCTTTGAATTAAATGATAAAAGACACGACCAATTTCTTCAAAAGACAACTTTTCATTTAATGCTTTATGTCTTAATTCATAAGGATTCAGGGCAAACCAAGAAGCTAATTCTTGAGTTGGAAACTTTTTAGTGGTTTTCCAATTATTAAAATCCTCATTTGTTAAAGGACACATATTTAAAGAAGCCAATTCTTTTAGTAAAACTTTCTTTCTTAATCTTCTTCTAAAGAATTGCCTTCGAGTTCCCCTTGCTCCCGTTCTACTGGCATTTTTTGAAAGCTCTCCTTCTCCATCACCTAAATTATCAACCCCAACAGGAAATATTCTACTTCCCATTCCAATGATTTTATTCAACTTATCATCAACAATCGCCCACCCAATAGAGTTTGTACCTAAATCTAATCCTAATATTTTAGCCATAGTAATCTGTCTTTCGTAAGAAGTCTTAAATGTACGGAGAAAATAATTATCTGTTTTACGGTTTCCCACATTCAAACTAAAGTTTTTTTTATTTATATTTGTATCTGATTAAAATTTCTAATCTTTAATCTTATCACAATAAGGCTATATGCCGTAGATGAAAATCTTTAGTCCCGCTTCGGTGGGACTTTTTTTATGACATTTTCAATTTTATTTTCTATCACTTATACGGTCAGATCGCAACCTGAACCTCCCAACTATTCATCAAGGCGATACATCAAAATGGCCGTGACAAAATAAATAAACTGCCATAACAAAATAATAATTTAGCCGCGACTAATTATTTAATTTCTCGGTACGAATTACTATCTTTGTCAATACAAACCTCAACTTTCTCCCTTATGGCTGTTCCTTTTACTGTGACTAAAAAATATATTCCTAGTCAACCCAATCCCACTATTGCTTATTACCCAAGGGTTGCTACAAGTGGTGTTCTGGATTTAGAAGATTTATCTGAACGTGTTTCTATTAGCTGCTCCGCAACCCAATCCGATTGTTATGCTGTGGTCATTGGTCTTGTCAAGGAAATATCTTCCGCTTTAGAGCAAGGCAATATTGTCCGTTTAGGACATTTGGGTTCATTTCAAATTAGCGTACAAAGTACTGCCAGTGCTACTCCTGAAGAAGTGGATAAATCCAAAATAAAACGCAGTTCAATCGTATTTCGCCCTGGTAAAAAATTGAAATTAATGCTAAAACAATTGGTTTTCAAAAAAATAATCAAAACTTAAAAAACTAATTAGACAAATTTCAACTGACTTCACCTATAATGTTTACTTTTATCTAAATAGAAAAACCCATCATTTATGTCTAATACACTTCCGTTTTTACCGATTTTTATTATTGCACTCGCTATTGGAATCTTCATTGGAAAACTAATTTTTTCAGCAAAATTACAATCCGAAAAAGCCTTTTTGGAAGAAAAACTCAACAATCTCAAAGAGCAATCACAAATCGAAAAAGGGGCTTTGGATAAACAATTGCAGCAAATCATTCAAGAGAAGGAAAGTATTCGCAACGAGAAAGAATCCATAAACATTCAGCTCACCAAAAAAGAAGTCGATTTTGAAAATCTTTGGCAACGCAACAAAGAACAAAAAGAAGAAGTAGAAAAACTACAGGAAAAGTTTACCAAGGAATTTGAGAATTTAGCCAATAAAATTTTGGACGAAAAATCAAGCAAATTTACCGAACAGAATAAGGAAAACATGAAAAATATCTTGTCACCATTGCAAGATAAAATTCAATTATTTGAGAAAAAAGTCGAAGATACCCACAAAGAAAGCATTGATTATCACGCAGCTTTACGCCAACAAATTCTGGGTTTACGCGAAATGAATCTTCAAATGAGCAAAGAAACCTTGAACCTAACCAAAGCTTTGAAAGGCGACAGCAAAATGCAAGGAAATTGGGGTGAACTTATATTAGAAAGAGTACTCGAAAAATCAGGATTGGAAAAAGACCGAGAATATTTTGTGCAACAATCCCACACCAACGCAGAAGGAAGCCGAGTTTTCCCCGATGTAGTCATCAATCTTCCTGATGGGAAAAAGATGATTGTCGATTCGAAAGTTTCACTAACCGCTTATGAAAAATTCATCAATGAGGAAGATGATAGTTTGAAAAACGGCTTTTTAAAAGAACACGTCAATTCGATTAAACGTCACGTGGAGCAATTGGGCGAAAAAAATTATCAAGATTTATATCAAATAGAAAGTCCTGATTTCGTCTTGCTTTTCATCCCGATGGAACCAGCTTTTGCTTTGGCTTTGAATGACGATACCACATTATATAATAAAGCTTTTGAAAAAAATATTGTGATCGTTACTCCTTCTACCTTATTGGCAACTTTGCGCACAATCGATAGTATGTGGGCCAACCAAAAACAACAGGAAAACGCTTTTGAAATCGCACGTCAAGCTGGTGCTTTATATGATAAATTCGAAGGTTTTGTCGCCGATTTAATCAAAGTTGGAAAGAAAATAGACGAAAGCAAAGTGGAATATCAAGGTGCAATGAACAAATTGGTGGACGGAAAAGGAAACCTCATCACAAGTGTCGAAAAATTGAAAAAAATGGGAGCAAAAGCCAAAAAAGCACTTCCAGATAATATCTTGAACAGAGCAGAAAAAGATGAAAATAAAGAATTAAATCAAGAAATAGTATGAAAAAGTTTTTAGGAATTATTATTGGAATTGCAGTGTTGTCAATTGTTTGCTACTTTACATTTTTGTATTATGCAACCTACAGTGAAGGAGTTCGTTCAGGTGAACTAATAAAATTCAGCAATAAAGGAATGATTTTCAAAACGTATGAAGGGGAATTGAGTCAGGGAATTTCTGGCGCACAAATTTTTAGTTTCTCAGTATTGGATAGTCAAGAAAAAGTCATCGCTGATTTGAAAGAATTGGAAGGACACTATGTAAAAGTGACTTATGTAGAACGATATAAAACATTCCCGTGGTGGGGAGACTCTAAATATTTTATTACAGAAGTAAAAAAGGAAGATTCTCCTTTTAAAATAAAATAAGGTTACACATAAAACAGATTTAATTTTCAAATAAATAATTAAAAATATTTAAAAGACTCTGACCAAATTAAATCCAAAAGCAATTTCGCCTTTGCTCCAACTACCCGAAGTTTTTCCTAAATAACCAGCTTCATGCATCGCTCGAGAATTAGTAAAATGCATTTGAAAAACATGTCCTCCAGTTTCTAAATCAACTCCAACAGAAAATGGATTCGTGTAGACGGATTGACTAGCTCTATTCAAATGGGCAGCGTAATCCATATTAAAGGACCACCGTTTGGCAAATTTATACCTTCCTCCCATTCCTATCGCAAACTGATCATTGTTTTGAGGGTTTGGAGATATTACAGCATTATTTTCATCTAAAATATCTTTTAAAGTATTTTCATGAAAATAGCTTGGCGCTATTTCCAATGACAATTTATCGGTGAATTTTCTTGAAATTAATAGTTGTGTTACATAACTCAGTCGATTCTCGAATTCTAATTTTGGGTAGTTTTCTTTTTTCATTTCAGCATTAACTGCAATGCTGTTAAAACCAACAATTGTGACAGGAAAACCATCTTTTTCTTGTGCCATTAATCGGTATTTTATACCGGCATCAATAGTTTCTTCAAATCCGCTTCGAGCAATATGAACTGTCAACCAATCCTTCACCCCGTATAGAAATTTGATTTGCGTATTTGCATTATCAATACCAAAAAAATCATCAAATCCATGATTAACATAATCGAATCGATGCGCAACAACTAAATAAAAATCAGCTTTCCCAGCCAGTTTAGTCGATTCTAAATTGACAATTTTTAAAGATTTAAAAGCCGATTCTACTTTTGTATCGGCTTTGATAGTGTCAATTTCGGATAACAAACTGTTTTGAGAGAAAGCACAAATTGGAAACAATAATACAAGGAATAGTTTTTTCATAAAAATCAGTTAGTCTGTAACTACTATTTTTTTCCAAGTTTTTTCTTTTTCATTCACTAATTCGATTAAGTAAACACCTGTCTGCATTTCATTTATATTTACTTCAACACTATCATTGCTGTTGTTAACTTCATAGGCTTTAATAAAAGCACCTGTTTGAGAATAAATGTTTATTTTTTTTAGAGTTGTTTTTGTTTTTACCACAAATTCTCCCTTAGATGGATTGGGATAAATCTGTGTAGCATTTAAAGTATAATCATCAAGTCCAAGTGATGACAATACCACATTTCCCGCATTAAATCTATTTGCACCATGATATGCTAATGAGTTGCTCGCTGTGTTACCATGAGCTCCCGCCAAACTTATTGAAGTATCAGAGTAATTAAAAGTATAATCTGTAGCTTCGGCAGCAAAAGGTCTTGTGGCTATCAAAGTTCTTGTTCCTGATAAAACGGTATTACTGGTAACAGTCCAATCATTTACTGCATCATCCGAAGGTGTAACTCCTTGACCGTTTTGTGTAGCATCTTTTAAAGTAGTCCCATTAAAATATACCACGTCATTGCCTGCATCCATTGCACCAGGATCGCCAAAATTGCCAAATGTAATTGCAAACCATCTGTCAGATGGACCTTTAATAACTAAAGTTGCGGTTGAATTTGAATTATCAAGCGTTAAATTTGCGGACAGTTTTGTTAAAAAAAATACGTCACCAGTTGATTTCTGTTGGGAGAATCCCAAAACACTAAAAATCAAAATTAAAAATGTAAAAGTTCTTTTCATAGTAAACTCATTTAATTAGGTTAATAATTTCCTCATTACCAGAGAACACGGCATACTCAAAAGCCGTTTTCCCATTATTGTCAATTTTTGACTTGTCTGCTTTAAAATTTAAAAGTAATTTTACAATATCCTTATTATTAAACTGAACTGCATAAATTAGTGCTGTTGTCCCATTGGCATCTGTTAAATTTGGATTAGCATTATTTTCTAATAAAGCTATAACTATATCTTTGTTACCCTTCACAACTGCTGCCATTAATGGAGTTCCCATTGGGCTACTTCCGTTTATATCTTTCACATTTTTGATTAAAAATTGGGCAACGGCAATATTTCCTCTATAACTAGCCAAAATTAAAGGTGAATATCCTTCACCATTTACAGAATTAATGACGTCAGAATTTTGTTTCATTGCTATTTTGACTTCTTCAACAGTTCCTTTCCTGGAAATATCAAAAATATTCTGCTGTGAAAATCCAATCTGAAAAAGGAATAATAAAAAAACAGTTTGAAAATATTTCATAATGAATAGTTTATGGGGTTTCTAAAACACACTGATCCATTTTTAACTCTTCCACCAAAGCATCATATCCTATAAAACGTCCTTTAATTTTTATTTTGGATCCAAGTTTAAGATTTTTAGGAACTCCATCCTTAAATGTTGCAAATAATTTATCATTAATAACAATTGATTTTGTTGCAATATCAATGTTTGATAAATCGCCAGTAACCTCAATTGTTTTATCTAAGTATTTTGAATTAGCACTATTTTCATTTGCTTGAAACTCCGAAAAAATTTGGGTTGTAGCTATAGTATAACTTTCTTTCTCGGTGGCTATATCCCGATGATCTTTATAGGTATAAAGACAAGTCCCTATCACAACTATAATTACTAAAAAAAAGAATAATATTACTTTTCTTTTCATTTATTTAGACTTGATAAAGCAAATTTAACAAAATAATTGTTAATTAATCGTTTTTTAATTTTAAATTTAACACGTAAAAAATTGAATGATGAAATCAAAAATATTCCCTGTCATCTCTATTTTATTCTTATTATTTGTAAGTTGCACAAACGATTCAGAGTCGGATTTAATGAATCCAAATTCTCCTGCCACAATAACTTATACCAACTCTATAAAATCAATAATAGATAATAATTGTATTTTCTGTCACGGAACAATTCCTTCAAATGGAGCACCAATGTCGCTTACAACCTATCAGACCGTGAAAGATGCAGTGTTGAATAGAGGATTAATTGACCGAATTTCAAGAGCTCAGGATGCTGCAGGAATGATGCCATACGGAGGATCAAGATTACCGCAAAGCAATATAGATCAAGTTATAACCTGGAAAAATACTGGATTTACTGAATAATTAATTAGTATCTATATATGAAACAAATTATAGTATTATCTGCAATTTTGATTTTAATTGGATTCAAAACTTTTGGCCAAGACAAAAAAATCACTAAGACTGGCACAATTACATTTGAAGCTTCTGTCCCCTCATTTGAAGAAGTGAAAGCAAAGAACGAGGCCGTTACTTGTGTTTTAAACACTAAGACCGGTGAAATTGCAAGTTTAGTTTTAATGAAAGGATTTCGTTTTAAAATCGCTTTAATGGAAGAGCATTTCAACGAGAACTATATAGAAAGCGACAAATATCCAAAAGCAACTTTCGAAGGGATAATTCAAGGATTCAACATAAACATCATCGGAACTTCGCCAAAAGAATTCAAAATGAATGGCAATTTGAAATTGCACGGAAAATCTAAAGAAATCAACACTACTATTACCATCAGAAAAGTGAATGATGGTTTAGAAATAATCGCTGATTTTAATGTAAATTCAGATGATTTCGATATTGAAATTTCAAAAATATTGACTAAAAAAGTGTCAAAAACAGTGAATATAAAAGCTAACTTTTTAGTAAAATAATACTATTTCTCCAAACAATCCCTAAGAGCATCCTCCAAAGTTGCAAATTGGAATGTAAACCCTAATTTTTCAATTTTTTCCGAAGAAACTCTCCTGCCTGTGAGTATAATTTTAGACATTTCACCCAATGCCATCTTTATCAAGAAGGCAGGAATATTGGGCAACCAAATGGAATATCCATAGATTTTTGCTAATGTTTTTGAAAATACAGCATTAGTCGTATTGTCATTAATTGCAGCATTATAAGCACCAGTCATTTCAGTATTTTTTATAGCTTCAAGATAAATTGAACACAGGTCATTAATATGGATCCACGGCATATATTGTTTCCCGGAACCAAGTACAGATCCCAATCGAAATTTAAAAACTGGAGTAAGTTTCTTTAAAAAACCATCCTCTTTTCCGAGAACTAAACCCGTCCTAATTTTTACTGTGCGAATTCCTAAACGCTCAATAGTATCTGCAGAAGCTTCCCATTTTTGACACGTAATTCCCAAGAAATCATTGGCTGGCAAAGTATTTTCGTCACAAACTACCTCATCATTAACAGCTCCATAAATCCCTATTCCCGAAGCTGAAATAAAAGCTTCCGGCTTTTTGTCAGTCTTTTTCAAAACTTCGTAAATCAATTGGGTCGATTGCTCCCTGCTGTCAATAATTGCTGCTTTTCTTTTTGCAGTCCACCTCTCATCAGCAATGTTTTCGCCAGCTAAATGTATAATGAAATCAGCATTAAGAACCGCTTTCTCATCAATATAATTACCGGAAACGTCCCATTTATAATAGAAAACATCAGTCTTATTCTGTTTATCACTTCTACTCAAAATTGAAACAGAATATCCATTAGCAATTAACAAATTAGTCAAATGCTTACCAACAAATCCTGAACCTCCACTTATTAATACATTTTTTTTCATAATGATACAAAGTTAATCATTTTATATGATATGCAAACATTAACATTTATTTTTGTTTAACTTTAATTAATTATTGTTAAACATTACGTACCTTTATCCCCTAATTTAAAATACATAAAAAAATGGCAACTAAAAAAACAACAATTACAAGAGACAAAATAGTCTCAATGTACATGAAATACAGATTGGAAAACAATGAAAAGCCTAGATCAGTATATCAATTTGCCAAAACAAATGGTTTTGATGAAACCATATTCTACACTTTTTTTGGCACCATCGAAAGTGTCGAAAAAGAAATTTTCAAGATGTTTCTTGAAAAAACAGTAGAATTAATCCAAAAAGATCCTGCTTATGAAGCGTATGACATGAAAAGTAAAATGCTAAGTTTCTACTTTACATTTTTCGAATTATTGTCGGCAAATAGAAGTTATGTTGTTATGAGTTTAAAAGAACACCAGAACCAACTGAAAAATCTAATGCAACTATCGAACTTAAGAATAGGATTCAAAAACTACATCAGCGAAATTATTTCAGATGAAGTGAGAGTACAATATGAAAAATTACAGAATATCCAGGAAAAAGCCATTCAGGAAACGGCTTGGATTCAACTTTTAATGACACTTAAATTCTGGCTGGACGATGAATCCCCAGCTTTTGAAAAAACAGATATTTATATAGAAAAATCAGTGAAAGCAACTTTTGAATTAATGAACATAGCTCCCATTGAGAGTTTAATCGATTTTGGAAAATTTATTTTCAAAGAAAAAATACACAACAAATAATGAAAACTATAGACTACATTCCTACTTCAAAAATTCAAAGAGCAACAAAACTGGTGCAAACTGGTGCAAAAGTGGGAGTAAATTATCTGAAATATTACGGTGAAAAAATGGTAAATCCAGAAATGAATCGTGATAAACTCAATGAAAATAATGCCGAAGATATTTATGACGGATTAAAAAGCCTCAAAGGAAGTGCGCTGAAAGTAGCGCAAATGCTGAGTATGGACAAGAGTTTTTTACCACAGGCTTATGTGGAGAAATTTTCATTGTCGCAGTTCTCAGTTCCGCCATTATCGGCTCCTTTGGTTTTGAAAACGTTCAAGGCTAATTTTGGCAAATCTCCTTATGAAATCTTTGATGAATTCAATGCTAATTCTGTAAATGCTGCCAGTATTGGACAAGTACATTTGGCTGTAATGGACAATAAAAAATTGGCTGTAAAAATTCAATATCCCGGTGTTGAACTAAACCTTCGGTAGCACTCGCGCTGATTTAGTACCTTTCAAAGATAA
>JAEMQE010000281.1:0-5627 GCA_022758945.1 Lentimicrobium sp.
AGGCGCTAAGGCACGAAGTTTTTTTGTCACATCCCTATAGAGTTGCGTTTTTTTTGGGAACACAGATGAAAATGGATTTGTTATTTTTCTTAAATAAACTAATATACCTTATAGGATAATTTTTTTTAAACCATATAAGGCATTTAAGAAAATATAAGACTTCGTTTTTTTTAGAGGATGTCTTTCAAGGGTAGAGGGTAGAAGTTAAAGGGTAGAGGATTTATATTGCCATTCTAATTGCCATTGTTATTGCTATTGCCATTGAAATCCTTTTCATAAATCATCCCTAAAACAATTAACCGATTAACCAGTTAACCGCTTAAACCATTAAGACATGGAAGGAAATTAAGGTTTTTAAGTGATTGATATTGCCATCGTAATTGTTATTGACATTGAAATCCTTTTCATAATAACAGTCAACCGATAACCCACAACCAATTAACTTTCCTGTTCCCTTGTTATTGCGACGTAGGAAGCAATCAGGGGTTAGGGGGCTTACCCAATTAACGGAAAACCCATAACCGATAACGGACACCTAAACCGTATCAATAAAACTTTTCTCCGTCTTATTAAAAATCAAAACGCCCACTAAAAAAACCGCAACCGTGACCACAAAAGTATACCCCAATCCCCAAATGGAAATTTGACCCACATTCAACAGCATATAACGACTTGTTTCGATGACATACGCCAAGGGATTGTATTGCACCAGCCACGCATACTTAGGCATTTTGCTTTGTATCAGCGCCATAGGATACATCACCGCCGAAAGATACATCAGCAATTGCACCCCGAAACCAATAAGGTAACTGAAATCCCGGTACTTAGTTACTAAAGAGGAAATAAGCATTCCTAGGCCCAAACCCAAAACACCCATCAACGCAATTAATAAAGGAAAGAATACCACCGTTCCATTCAGGTCTAAAGCAGCTCCTTTAAAATAGTAAAAAACATAAAACCCTATAAAAATCAGAAACTGAATGCCAAATTTAAGCAGGTTGGAGATGACAATAGAAAGAGGCATAATCACCCGGGGAAAATAGACTTTGCCAAATATGGCCGCATTTCTTTTGAAAGTATCCGAAGTGTCCGTCAGGCAGGCGGTGAAATAATTCCAAACCGTGATTCCGGCCAGATTAAACAAAAAAGGAGGTACCGTTCCCGTGTCTATTCCCGCCACGGTATTGAAAATAATGGTAAAAGTAATCGAGGTAAACAGGGGCTGAATCAGATACCACAAAGGCCCCAAAATGGTTTGTTTATACACGGTAACCACGTCCCGTTTGACAAAAAGCATGAGTAAATCCCGGTATTGCCAGACTTCCTTAAGGTTCAGCGAAAAGAATTTATTTTTGGGCGTTATCTCAAACAGCCAGTCATTTTCTGTATTTTCTGTAGTGTTGTTCATTTGTTTTGGCTATGTTCCCTCTGGCTAAGCAGAGAACCTTATTGTAATGCAATTGCACGGGCACCCTATGCTTCCCCGCAAATATAATAATTTCTCGTTTAGAAGCAGAGGATTAAAATTTTGATTTTACAAGAATAACCCAAACAACCAACAACCATCAACCATCAACCAACAACCGCTTCAGATTGCGAACCCCCCTTTTATTTAAAACTCAAAAGGAAGCTTCTCAAATCCATAGCTAAAATACCCTCATTGGTATTGCCTTGAAAGGCATCAAGGGTTACAACCATTTTAGGAAAATTATCATTAATCTTCTTTAAATTGCCAAATTCCCGCTCCATCGTTTGGGATTCATTTATAGATAATGCCACTTGTACATATACCCTTTCGCCCGCCTGCTGGGCAACAAAATCTATTTCTAAAGCCCCTAATGTACCTACCTGAACCTGATAGCCTCGAAATAGCAAATGATTATAAACGACATTTTCCATGATTTTACCCCGATCTTCCAGACGATAGCCCCACAAAGCATTGCGAATACCCAAATTCTCAAAATAATATTTTTCGCCTGTTTCAAAAATTCTTTTTCCTATTAAATCGTAACGACTGACCCGATGCACCAAAAAAGCATTGACCAAATAGTCGCTGTAAGTTTGCACCTGATTGGAAGCTATATTGATGCGCTGAGATTTCAAAAAATCACTGATTTTTTTAGCAGAAAAAAGGCTCCCAATATTGCTTGCCAAAAACAAAACCAAGTGTTCCAAGAACGAAACATTACGTATGGAAAACCGATTGATAATGTCTCGATACACAATGGTATTATAAATGTTTTTTAAATATTCAAAAACAACAGCTTCCTCTAATACTAGATTTTTTAAATAAGGAAGCCCTCCGTATTTGAGATACATTTCTAGTGTTTTGTCGCTATCTTGTAAAGAATGAAAAACCAAAAACTCGGGATAAGATAAACTATAGACCACAATTTCGATGCCACGTCCGCTTAGATAGCCAGCAATATCACCCGATAATAATTTGGCATTACTGCCTGTAATATACAAATCTAAATCCTCGTGAAGCAACAAGGAACGCAATGCCGTTTCAAAATGCTCAATATCCTGAATTTCATCAATGAAAACATAAGTTTTGGCCGTAATAGACTTTTGCACCAAAACATAATCATGCAAATCCTGAGCCGTTTGTATTGCCGAAAAGGCAATATCCTCCTTGTTGATGTAAACGATGGCCACTTCACTATCTTGCTCCAACAAATAATTCATAATCTGAAACAACAAATAGCTTTTGCCTACACGGCGTTGACCAGTAAAGACTTTTATCAAATTCTTACCAATAAAAGGAAGCACCCTTTCGAGGTAGTCTTCCCTTTTTACAATAGGATGAGGAATCTTATAGGACATTTGTTATTATTACGTTTTAAAATCAACACAAATATACATAAAGTTTTAAATATATCTAAAATTTTATTATGATAAATATAAAGTTTAAAATATACTTTAAACTTTATATTAAAAAATACGATTCAAAAAAGACACTCTAGAACAGATGGCAGATAATAGACAGCAGAGACGGATTGTAAACAACAAAAAACTAATTAGAATTAACCGACAACAGAAAACCGACAACTGACAACCGATAACATTTTTTGTATCTTTGCCCCATGCTGTCACTATTCCAATCCAAACCCGTCCTCAAAGATCTAATTCCGGAGAATTATATCGACATCCATTCCCATCTTATACCGGGAATTGACGATGGCGCCAGAACTTTTGAAGATACGTTGCGGCTCACTCAGGCGCTTCAAAGTTTTGGAATGACACAATGCATTACCACTCCCCACATCATCGAACATGTTTGGGACAATACCGCCGAGGGGATCCAAGAGAAAAAAACGGCTGCCGTAATAGAATTAAAAAAACACCACATCACCCTTCCCTTTCGGGCGGCCGCTGAATATATGATGGACGACCACTTTGTGAGTCTTTTTAAATCCGAGCCTCTGTTGACCCTCAAAAAAAATTATGTCTTGGTTGAAATGTCCTATATCAATCCGCCTATCCAGTTGTATGCCATTTTATTCGAGCTGCAGGTCGCGGGTTATATCCCGGTTTTGGCACATCCGGAACGCTATTTATTTTACCACCATAATGAGGAAGAATACAACAAACTGAAAAGAGCGGGCTGTCTGTTTCAGCTGAATTTGTTGGCCACAGTGGGCTATTACGGAGAAGCGGTGACTAAAGTTGCCGAAAAATTACTCCAGAAAGGAATGTACAGCTTTGTGGGTTCCGATGCGCATCATGACAATCACATTGCAGGCTTTAACCAAAAAATAAGAATAAAAGACCTGACCCCCTTAAAAGAGATCATAGCAAACAATCAGTTTTTCAGCCTGGAGTAACATCCAGTCTAAAATAAAAAAGTTTACAAAAGAACGCTTTCTCTTGTAAACTTTTTTTATGACTGTCCGCCTTGCGAACCTTTTTTATGAATCACAAAATTAGGGCGAATTCAAGCTGAATGGACTCCTTTTTTAATGAAATTTGTGTTAATTCGTGTAATTCGTGGTAACTTTTTTTTGGTATTGTTAATGGATAATCATAAACTTTTTTGTGAGCTATAATACCAGACTGCCTTATTTATCCAATGTGGCAAAAGTGGAATTCATACTGATAAACTCAGGAACAATCTTTTTCATCTTGGCCACAATATCATCATTGTCAAAGAAACTGGCGATACCAATAAGATCTTCAATTTCGAGATGCAAATCTTCAAACTCCTCTTGGATTTCCTGAGCAATCATAATTTTTTCATGATAAGTCGGCAACGTTTTGGAAGTATCATTGAGCAACTCTTCATAGAGTTTTTCTCCCGGTCGCAATCCTACAATCTTTATTTTGATGTCACGGTCCGGAACAAATCCGGCCAGACGAATCATCTTTCGGGCCAAATCGATAATCTTGACCGGTTTTCCCATATCAAAAATATATATCTCGCCTCCGTTCCCCATTGAACCGGCTTCCAGAACCAACTGGCATGCTTCAGGGATGGTCATAAAATAACGGATAATGTCCGGATGCGTAATGGTAATCGGTCCTCCATCCGCAATTTGTTTGGAAAACAAAGGCACCACAGAACCGTTGGACCCTAAAACATTTCCGAAACGGGTGGTAATAAATTTAGTGGCATACAAGCTGTCGTTTCGCTCCTGGCATTTTAGGTGCAGGGATTGCACATATTTTTCGGCAATTCTTTTACTTGCCCCCATCACATTACTCGGATTTACCGCCTTATCTGTAGAAATCATTACAAATTTCTTAACACCGTATTCACATGATAAATCGGCAAGGTTTTTAGTTCCTTCCACATTGGTCAGGATGGCTTGGGAGGGGTTTTCTTCCATCAAGGGCACATGCTTGTAGGCTGCGGCATGATAAACCATTTGAGGTCGGTATAATTTAAAAACCCTTTCTAAAGCTGCCCTGTTTCGGATATCAACAATTAGCGTTAGGATGGTGGCATCGGTCTTAATACTCTCCACTTCTAAACTAATATGATGCAGTGGCGTCTCAGCCTGATCTAATATAATTACTTTTTTGGGGTTGAAACTCAATACCTGTCTTACGATTTCACTCCCTATGGATCCTGCTGCACCTGTAATTAATATAGTATTATCCATTAACTGTTTAGAGATGGAAATATTGTCCAATACAATAGGCTCTCTTTCGAGTAAGTCTTCAATTTGGATATTTTTTACTTTTTGGGAAATCTCTTTTTGATTTTCCCAATCGGATACCGAAGGTAAAGTATATACTTTGTAATTAAATTCCAGACATTGATCAACGATAACCAATTGTTCTTCTTTAGTCAGACTTCGGTCCGCGATAACTACAGCCTCAGCATCAATGGAACGCAATAATGTAGGTAATTTTTTTCTTAGAACATAGATGGGTAAATCCAACATCCGTTTCGAAGCATTCTGATTGTTCTTATCTACAAACCCTAAGATTTTAAATCGGATAGGCGTTTCAAAGTTCAACGCGTTGGCAACGGATATCGCATTGGCATCCGTACCGTAAATGATGGCTTTTATTAGTTTATTGTCATTCCTTTCCGTAAAATAAAGCTCGAAAGTTTGTTTCACAATAACCCGATACACAAACAGCCCACAGAAAGAAAGGACGATGTTGATGAAAAGACC
>JAEMQE010000281.1:5727-10407 GCA_022758945.1 Lentimicrobium sp.
ACAATAATCCATCTGGGCAAATAGCTTAAATTATGAATATTGAATCTTAGATTAGCTCTGGAAAAATAGCTACTTAAATTATTGTTTTTCATACTTAATAAGAGTATTTTTTATTCATTTAAAGATAGTATAGGTTCTTAATCTAAATTCTGTTTGCTATTGGTCTTTTGAAAACATGGAACATCGCTTTTCAAGATTCATAAAGTGTTACAAGGGTACTGAAAATAATTTCTATTGGTGTCCCGTGAATGCCTTATACCTCAAACGCATTTTCACAATATTTATTTCATACTATTTATCTTAAAAACATACAAAAATACAAATTAATCTCTTAGTACAGAATATTCATGATGAAACATTGTGTTTTTACCGATAAAAGACAAAATAAATTCGATGAAAAACACATAGCTGGTTAATGGTACGTCTTTTACAAAACTAGGTTCAACCAAAGATTTTTTCTTTTTTTAATATTTATATGATTTTCCAAAAGAGGCTTTGCCTATTAGATGCAAAAAAAATCCCGGTGCGGACCGGGATTCTAATTTATTTTTTTTGTTTTAACAATTGGAGTAAATAATCCCCATAACCCGATTTTATCAAAGGTTCGGCCAAACTCTTAAGTTGTTCACTGTTAATAAACCCCTGTCGCCAGGCAATTTCTTCGATACAACCCACCTTCAGTCCCTGACGCTCTTCTAAAACCTGTACAAATTGACCGGCCTGCATCAGACTATTGAACGTCCCCGTATCCAACCAGGCGGTACCTCTATTTAAAATACCCACTTTTAAAGCTCCCTTTTCAAGGTAAACCTTATTCACATCGGTAATTTCATATTCCCCGCGAGCACTGGGCTGAATGTTCTTGGCGATTTCCACCACCGAATTGTCATAGAAATACAGACCGGGAACGGCATAATTCGATTTGGGTTCCAAAGGCTTTTCTTCAATGGAAAGGGCTTTTAAGTTTTCGTCAAATTCAACCACTCCATACCGCTCCGGATCCGAAACATGATAGGCAAAAACCACCCCTCCCTCAGGATGGGTGTTCGACTGCAGCAGCTCATCCATATCGGAACCGAAAAAAATATTATCGCCCAAAACCAATGCAACACTGTCTTTTCCGATAAATTCTTCTCCTATCACAAAAGCTTGTGCCAACCCATTAGGGACGACCTGCTCGGCATAACTGAATTGACAGCCAATAGCCGATCCGTCTCCCAATAATTTTTTGAAATTGGGCAAATCATGCGGGGTCGAAATAATTAATATCTCGTGAATCCCCGCCGTCATCAGCGTCGATAAGGGATAATAAATCATGGGCTTATCATAGACCGGCATCATTTGTTTACTCATGGCCAGAGTCAAGGGGTGCAATCGCGTACCGGATCCACCGGCTAAAATTATTCCTTTCATTTTGGGTTGGGTGTTGGGTTCTGGGTTTTGGGTTTTGGGTTATCAGTTATAGGTTTTGCTTACTAACAGAAAACCGACAACTGACAACTGACAACAATTTTATAATCTAAGTTTTTTCATCATTACCTTAAGGCTTTTTTTATAATCAACAGGCTCAATCCCGTAAACCGCTCTAATCTTGGATTTATCCAACAAGGAATAAGCGGGCCTTTCGGCTGGCGTGGGATAATCCGATGCTGGAATTCCTTTAATATCGCATGTTTTTTGAGCGATCTCTTTGATGTCTTGTGCAAAATCAAACCAACTAATTGCTCCCGCATTTGAATAATGATAAATACCGGGTTCCCATTTTGGACTGTCCAAAATAGTCAAAATAACCTGAGCCAGATCGGCGGCATAAGTGGGAGACCCTACCTGATCATTGACCACACTGAGCGTATCTCTTTCGGTCATTAAGCGCAACATCGTTTTTACAAAATTAGTGCCAAATTCCGAATACACCCAGGCAGTTCTGATAATAATACTCTCGGGACAATTTTTCAGACAAGCGGTTTCACCTGCTAATTTAGTAACCCCATATACACTTTTAGGATTCGGTTGATCTTCTTCGGTATAAGCTACTGGCGAAGTGCCGTCAAAAACATAATCGGTCGAAACATGAACCAGTTTTGCTCCTGAATCATGGCACAAAGTGGCTAAAGTGGCAATGGCCAGATGATTGATGGCATCCGCAGTTGCCTGATCTTCTTCTGCTTTATCCACAGCGGTATAAGCAGCACAATTAATAACTATATCAGGTTGAATCCGATTGAAATTGGAAATGATTTCGGGTTCTTTGTCCAATGGAAAATCGGCAATATCGGTAAAAACAAAATCAAAAGTAAGGTAATTAGATGCTAATGCTTTGATTTCAGAGCCCAATTGCCCATTGGCTCCGGTAACTAGTATTTTTTTCATTAAAATTGGGAATTACAGGTTGCAAAATCAGGTAAAATCAAGTCTTTTTCTGAAACAATGGCCTTTGCCAAATCCATTCCCCAATCAATGCGCAACGTCACATCATCAAACCGAATGCCGCCTTCACTTTGTTTATGATAATATTGGTCGCATTTATAAGAAACCACAGCCGTTTCACTCAATACCGAAAAGCCATGAGCAAATCCCTGAGGAACTAATAATTGCTTTTTATTTTCGGCCGATAATACGATTCCGAAATGTTTTCCAAAAGTGGGAGAATCCTTTCGCAAATCGACCGCCACATCCATAATTTCGCCTTGCAGCACCCGAACCAGTTTGGTCTGTGCAAAAGGGGGGTTTTGATAATGCAACCCTCGCAAAGTTCCTTGCTTAGAAAAAGACTGATTGTCTTGTACAAAATCGATGTGTATTCCTAAATCGGCTATCTTGCTTTTGTTGTAAGACTCAAAAAAGTAGCCACGCTCGTCTTCGAAAACGGTTGGTGTAAGGAGCACTAAGTCTTTAATAAAGGTATGTTCTAGGTTCATTGTATTTAAAAAATGAGGATGAATAACCATCGTAAAGTTATAGAATTAAATTTCAATATTCTAAGGTTAAAAAAAAACAGACAACCGACAACTCATAACTCATAGCTGACAACGGGTTATAAAAGACGCTATATTATCTCTCCTTTCCATAATTTCTCTAAAAATTGTTTCCATGGCAAAACGGTAACATTACCAATGACTCGCTCTAGTGGGTCATTACTAACAATAATTAATTTCTTTACAGTATATTCCTCCGAAAAGCTTTTTAATCCTTTCAAATGACGTGTTTGTACATTATTTGTTCCCTTCACTTCAATAGCGACTTCGTGATCCCCCAAAATAAAATCTACTTCTATTTGAGAGGTAGTTCGCCAATAAGAAATCGCATAATCAAGGTCTGAATATTTACTGTGAGCATACAACTCTTGATAGATAAAGTGTTCAAAAGCACTTCCAAATGCTTCACTTCCTACTTCAATCTGACCTCTTTTAAGTAAATAATTAGCTATCCCAACATCAAAATAGTAAAACTTAGGGGCTAGAATGACTCTACGCTTAGGTTTCTTTTGAAATGATGGAAGGAAACGACCAATTAATGTATCTTCCAAAATTTGAAAATACTCCTTTACAGTCGTTGAGCTTACCCCACATTCAGAAGCGATATTGGTATAATTTACCATTTCTCCATTAGAGAATGCGGCAGTTTCTAAAAATTTTGTAAATGCACTGATATTTCTAATTTTTGCTTCCGCAATAATCTCATCTCTCAAATAACTCCCTATATAAGCAGAAATTAATTTTTTAGAATTATCAGATAAATAATGTCTCGGCAACAAACCATTGTTCAATGCTCTATGTAAATTAAAGTCAGGAATTTCCACATAAATTAAAGGATAGAGTTCATACCGCAATGCTCTGCCTCCTAATAAATTAGCTCCGGAGCGAATAATTTTCCTCGGACTGGATCCGCTCAATATAAATCGAGTTTGATGATTCACTATGAGCCAATGAATCTCATCAAGCAATGACGGGATTTTCTGAATTTCATCAACAATCACTATATCTCCAGATGCTGTTGCCAAAATTGCTTCCCTGAATTGTGCAGGATTATTTTGATACCGTTCAAACACATCCGATTTTAATAAGTCAAACCATAATGCGTTAGGAAATAACATTTTTAATAATGTGCTTTTTCCTGTCTGTCGTGCTCCCCACAAGAATAGACTTTCATCACTAGTGCCTTCAAGTATTTGCTTTCGAAGAAACATAATTTCAGTTTTAAAACTAATAATATTATGATAATTAAAATTAATACTTTCTTATATCGTGATAATTTCAAGTACAAATATAAATAATAATTTTGAATTCATTCCCTTTTTTGAATACTTATTTCAAAAATGACAATTAATGTATCCATATTCAGTCATTACAGGTCTGTCCCATAGATTATTTACGAAAGCAAATAGCTATTTTCATTGGACATTAATTTTTTTAAAATAATTTTGTTATAAAGTAATGGTAAATACACGTAGATCTTGCATCAAAGAAAGGGATGCCATTAAAATATTTTGACACAAAGTCAGGGATACAGCCATGATTTTTTACCCCTTTCTTTACGTCTAATGATAAGTGACTGATAACCCATAACTTTAAACGACTAACCCAAAACCCATAACTGACAACAGATAACCTAAAACCCAAAAACCCTATTCACTACCACAGCAATCCTTCCTCGCTCATCGTCTGTCAGATTTGAACCGGA
>JAEMQE010000109.1 GCA_022758945.1 Lentimicrobium sp.
TTCGCTTGTCTCTCAAAGCGGGTGCAAAAGTAGCAATTCTTTTTGTTCTGGCAAGAAAAAAATATTTTATTTTTGAAATAAAATAAAGAATCAATTTTCTGATTTTTTCGGAGGGCTAAGATACAAATCCTTTGCTCTTCTAACAAACTATTTTTTGATTATTTTTTCAACCTTTTATAAGAACGTCGCCTTCATTGCGGGTGCAAAAGTACACAACAATTCCAGTCTCACAAGCCTTTTTTAAAAGTATTTTTAAAGTATTTTTTAATTGATTGAATTCGTGTAGGTTAAAAATGAAAGTTTTTTTAAAGGAGTTTCAAATTATACGAATAATGAATTAAACTCGGTTTTTGCGCTAGGGATAGTAGCGGAAATCCCACAGTAAAGTGGAGTAAAACGGAACTTTGCGAGGACTTGTAACGAATAGCCCGACCTTATATAAAGTAAAGAGGCTACTATTTAGTTTAATAGTAGCCTCTTTACTTTATATAAGGGAACGCCCAAAAAATTATTTGTTTGTTTTTTCGGCTTTGTCTATCCAAAAATTAGTGAGATCATCATAATTTACTGGCTTTGCCGGGGTTTGATTTATGAGCCGTCCTGATTCGAAAGCTCTTACTAAGATGGTTTCAATCAAATAATCTTCATTGACTTCGTAGGGTGAATATTGTGCTTTTAAGTTAAGGTCGAACATTTTTGCAGTGGTATTGGACCAAAAAGCTGTCCATCCACTTTTTAGAGTTCGCACCAATTCATAGGTAGTTGTGCCTGTTTGGCGATGTATTAATTTAATTAATATCTGCCCTTGCTTGCGCGAAAGTTTTTTGAGTTTAGCTTCAAATTCATTAGACAAGTAATCTTCAACTATCTTGAAATATTTCCTTTTTTCTTTATTTGTAGTAAGACTTGCCATTCCTCTATTTAGAGTTGTCAATCTTTCGGAAGCTAATTTTGCATAAGGATAGGTTTTATAAACTCGATTTTTAAGCAGTTCAAATTGCTTTTTAGCCTCAGGATCCAACTTCCCTTTGTAAATTACTATTTCTTCTAATTGTATGGTGTCTTTAAATATGGTGTCCTTTTCTGATAAGACATAACCCATTTTGGTCGTGTCTTTTTGAATTACCTGCGCATTGGCTGCAATTGATAGAAAAAGGAAAAACAAGGATAATTTAATAATCTTCATTTAGTAAAAAATTTATGTCACAAAATTATACATTATATACTCAACTGTAATGCCAAATTTATAATTTAGCCAAAAATTAATTTTATGAGTTCAAAATCAATATTAAAAAAGACATCCCTTACGTTTTTAGAAAACTATTTAAATAATGCTTCGCCAACAGGCTATGAAAGCAGTGGTCAAAAACTATGGATGGACTACGTAAGACCTTATGTAGATACTTTTATCACGGATACTTATGGGTCTGCTGTGGGAATTATCAATCCGGACGCTCCTTATAAAGTGATTATTGAAGGTCATGCCGATGAAATTTCCTGGTATGTAAATTATATTACTGATGACGGATTAATTTACGTGATTAGAAATGGTGGTTCTGACCACCAAATTGCCCCTTCTAAACGTGTAAATATTCACACCAAAAAAGGGATTGTGAAAGGTGTTTTTGGATGGCCAGCCATTCATACCCGCAATCGCAGTAAAGAAGAATCTCCAAAAATCGACAACTTATTCATTGATATTGGTTGTGCCAAAAAAGAAGAAGTTGATGCTCTTGGTGTTCACGTAGGTTGTGTGATTACCTATCCTGATGAGTTTATGGTTTTGAACGAAAACAAATTTGTTTGTCGTGCCATTGATAATCGTATGGGTGGATTTATGATTGCCGAAGTGGCTCGTTTACTGCACGAAAACAAGATTAAACTTCCTTTTGGTTTATATGTTACCAATTCCGTTCAGGAAGAAGTTGGGCTTCGCGGTGCCGAAATGATTACCAAAACCATCAAACCCAACGTTGCCATCATAACCGATGTTTGCCACGATTCTACTACTCCAATGATTGAAAAGAAAATTGAAGGAGAAATAAAAATTGGTAAAGGTCCTGTAATCACTTATGCACCAGCAGTTCAAAACAATTTGAGGGAACTTATCTTGGATACTGCCACTGAGAAAGAAATTCCTTTCCAACGTTTAGCTTCCTCAAGAGTGACTGGAACTGACACCGATGCTTTTGCTTATAGCAATGGTGGTGTAGCTTCGGCATTGATTTCGTTACCTTTGCGATATATGCATACTACTGTAGAAATGGTGCATCGTGACGATGTTGAAAACGTGATAAAACTGATTTATGAAACTTTATTGAAAATGGAAAACAACGAAACGTTTTCTTATTTTAAATAATGAATACACAACATTTTCAGGGCTTTATACCCTGAAAATGTTTAAAAATTTACGATTTCAAAAATCTAATGCTAATGAAAATCTTAATACTCGAAGACGATTTTACTTTATCAAAAGAAATTGTGACTTTTTTTACTTCAAAATCTTTTGAATGTACTCCATATTATGACGGTTCGCTACTTCTCAAAAAGTATAAAGCCAACGAATATGATTTAATCATCCTCGATATTAATGTTCCAGGTTTAAATGGCATTGATGTTTGCAAAGCCATTCGAGAACTAGATAAAAAAATACCCATAATAATGTTGACCGCCTTTAGCGAAATTGAAGATAAACTTACTTCTTTCGAATATGGTGCTGATGATTATCTTGTAAAACCTTTTCATTTTGAAGAATTATTCGCCAGAGTATCGTCATTGTTAAGAAGGAAAGAAATTCCGCAGCAGATAAAAGAAAAAAATAGTATTCAGGATTTAGAAATTTTTGAAACTGAAATGAAAGTTTTCCGTTCTGGTATAGAAATCAAATTGACTCCAAAGGAGTTCAAACTCCTACTGACTTTAGCAAATGCAAATGGCAAAGTGCTTTCAAAACAATTTATTGCTGATAAACTTTGGGATTATCATATTGAAACCAATCAAAATACCATAGAAGTTTATATTAACTTTTTAAGAAAAAAAATTGACAAAGACCATCCGGTAAAACTAATTCATACAAAAATTGGCTACGGTTATTATTTAAAAGAGTCCGAATGACATTAAAAAACCGAATATCGCTTTTGGTAAGTTTGCTCTTTACAGCCTTATTTGGCTTGGCTTCAGCATTTATTTTCATCTTATATTCTAATTTCAGAAAACAGGAATTCAACGATCGATTAGAAATTAAAGCACTTTCGACCATAAAGTTATTGGCCAGCGTCAAGAATGATGATTATAAAATAATGCGATTGATTGATAAAAATTCTATCAATCAATTATACGACGAAAAGACATTAATATTTGATGCTGACTTCAACTTAATTTACAGCAGTATTGATGATTCTAAAATAAATTGGTCCGTTGCTGATTTAAAATTTTTAAAAAAGAACAAAACCTTTTTCAAAAAACAAGGTAACAATGAGTTTTACGGCGTTTTTTTTGACACTAACGCTAAAGATTACTATGTTTTAATCACTGCAAATGATAGTTATGGCAAAAGAAAATTAGTCTATCTTGAATCTATTCTTATCATTTCTTATCTGCTTTTTACAGCTTTATGTTGGATTCTGACTTCTTTCACAGTCAAAAAAGTAATGCAGCCTTTGGGTTCTTTCCATCAGAAAATCAAAAACATCAACGAAAACAATCTTGATACGAGAATTCAGGTAAAAAGTAATAAAAATGAAATTGATTTGATTGCCAATGAATTCAATTTTATGATGGATCGAATTGAACTTTCTTATCAAAAGCAAAAAGAATTTACGGCACACGCTTCGCACGAACTCCGCACTCCTTTATCAAGAATTACTTCTCAAATTGAAAACAAAATTACTCAAAAAGAAATCGATTCTGATTCTAAAACCTTCTTAAACACCATTCTTACTGATGTCAATCAATTAACAGAACTCATTAATTCTTTGTTGATTTTATCCAAGTTAGATAACAAAAAGTATGAAAATAAAGAAACTTATCGACTAGATGAAATTCTGTTTACGGCTATTGAAAAATTAAATAAAACCTTTCCTGATTTTGTCATTCTTTTCGAAATGGAAGAAAATGAAAAATTAGATACTGCCCTGGAAATTCGAGGGAATAGAAAATTATTGGAAATCGCTATCAGTAACATTCTAAAAAATGCCTGCGTTTATTCAGATAATAAACAAGCTAAAGTTAAAATTAGTTGTGAAGGACAAAACCTAATTATTGCCGTTTCCAATACTGGAAAAACATTGGACGAAAAAGAACAAAAAAACCTTTTTCAACCTTTTATGCGTGGTGAAAACGCAAATGGAACTATAGGTTTTGGACTTGGATTGCGCATCGTGCAACGCATTCTTACTCTTCACAAAGCAAAAATAGTTTATAGCGTTCCAAGCGAAAATACTAATTTATTCCAACTACTATTTCATTTTTAAGCTATTTTTAAGTTCCATATTAAGGCTTCTTAAAGCCTCTCAATAGCATCTTTGTATCAAAATAAAATGATACAATGAAAAAACTATTAGGAATCCTAATGCTCTTATTTGCAAATCAGGTTGTTGTAGCCCAAAAAACAATCAGTCTTGAAGATTGTGAAAGCCAGTTTTTAAAAAACAATTTGGTTTTATTAGCCGCGCATTACAATATTGATGCGTCAAAAGCACTGACAATTCAGGCTAAAATTTGGGACAATCCCAGTTTTAACGCTGATATTAATGCCTATAATCCCGAAAATAAACAGTTTTTTGATATTGGGGCAAATGGTCAAAAAGCCTTTTCTATCCAACAAATTATTTATATGGGCGGAAAAAAACGCAATGAAGTTCAACTGTCTAAAACCAATGAACAAATTGCCGAATTGCAATTCAATGACCTACTTCGGTCTCTAAAATTGCAATTAAGAAAAAGTTTCTATATCGTCTATTTTAATTCTAAAAATATAGAACATATCGACAAACAAATTGTCCATATTCAAGAACTTGTCAATTCCTACACCATTCAAGCCCAAAAAGGAAACATCGCCTTAAAGGAATTAGTTCGGCTACAATCCTTGTTTCTGAATTTAAAAAATGACAGAAATGACATTGTAAACAGCACTATCGAAGAACAGGCAAAATTAAAACTTTTGTTAGGCGAGACCGAAAATATTGTTCCTCAAATGAACGAGTCAGACATCAATAAATACTCAAAAAACAATGCTTTTGACTTAAAATCACTCGAAGAACTTGCTATGGCAAACAGACCTGATTATCTGCAAAACCAAAAAAATATTGAAGCAAACGAATGGAATGTGAAACTTCAAAAATCACTTTCTGTTCCTGACATCACTTTTGGAGCCGGTTACGACCAGCGAAGCGGTGCCTTCAACAATCAAGTTGATGCAATGATTGGAATTCCGTTGCCGCTTTGGAACAAAAACAAGGGAAATATAAAAGTTTCGGAAGCTATTTTGGATCAATCCAAAACCGAAAAACAAAATGCCACTTTGCAACTACAAACCGAAATCTCTTCGTCTTATGAAAAATGGGTCGAATCGGCAAAAAATTACAATCAATTAAAGCCACAAAATGTTGCTGATTTTGAAACAGTTTACAACGGAATTTTAGAAAACTTTCAAAAACGAAATATCAGCTTGCTAGAATTTACGGATTTTATGGAAAGTTATAATCAGGCTGCGTTTCAAATGAACGAATTAAAGAAAAAGGTCGTGCTTTCTGGCGAAGAATTAAACAATACTATTAACAAAGATTTATTTTAAAATAAAAAATTATGAAATATAAAGTAATCCTAGGAATTGCATTTATTGCACTATCATTTGCAAGTTGCAAAAAAGCAGAAGAAAATCAAGAAAACGAAGCAACTTTCGTTTTGAGTGATAACATGCTAAAATCCACAACTACAGCATTAGCTACCACTCAAGCTTTAAAAAATGAGTTGAATTTTTACGGAAAAATTACTGCCGACAATAACAAATCAATTGATGTTTACCCTCTTGTAGGCGGAAATGTTGTTAAAGTAAATGTAGAACTTGGCGATTATGTAAAAAAAGGTCAAGTACTTGCCGTCATCAAAAGTACTGACATTGCTGACTTTGAAAAACAAATGGTGGATGCCAAAAGTGACTTGCTCGTTGCTAAAAACAACCAGAAAGTTGCTCAGGAACTTTTTGAAGGAAAACTAAATGCCGAAAGAGATGTACTTGAAGCAAAAAGCCAGGTTGAAAAAGCACAATCGCAAATGAACCGCATTCAAGAAACTTATAAAATCTACAATATCAAGGGAGGATCAATTTATGAAGTTACAGCACCAATTAGTGGGTTTATTATCCAAAAAAGCATCAATCAGGATATGCTTTTAAGAAACGACCGCTCCGAAAACATATTCGATATTGCCGAAATCAGCGAAGTTTGGGCAATGGCAAACGTTAACGAAAGTGATATTGAGAAAGTAAAACTTGGCGAAGATGCAGCGATAACCACTTTGAGTTATCCGGATAAGGTTTTCAAAGGAAAGGTGGATAAAATATTCAATGTTATCGATCCTCAAACAAAAGCAATGAATGCCAGAGTAAAACTTCAAAACACGGATTTCCTTTTGAAACCTGATATGAATGCCAGCATTAAATTATCTTTTAATGAAAATGAATCCATGATTTCGGTTCCAAGTTCTGCCATCATTTTTGATAAAAGCAAAAATTTCGTGATGATTTTTAAAGACCGGAATAATATCGAAACCAGACAAGTAGATGTGTATAGACAAGTAGGCGACATCACCTATGTATCAAGTGGTTTGAAAGAAAATGAAAAGGTAATTACCACAAATCAATTATTTATTTATGATGCTTTAAACGATTAAACTATGAACAAATTCATTAAAAATATTATTTCCTTTTCGTTAAGAAATAAAGCATTTACCTTCTTTTGGGTAGGATTATTGGCAGTTGCCGGATTCATTTCCTTCAAAAATATGCCTATTGAAGCATTTCCGGATGTTACCAATACACAAATTATTATTGTAAACCAATGGAACGGACGAAGTGCCGAAGAAATTGAGCGATTTGTAACCTCTCCTATCGAAATTTCGATGAACTCGGTTCAGAAAAAAACCAGTGTTCGCAGCATCACCATGTTTGGTTTATCGGTTATCAAAATCATTTTTGATGATGGTGTCGATGATGCTTTTGCGCGCCAACAAGTCAATAATTTACTTAAAAATGTATCCCTTCCCGAAGGAGTTAACGTCGATGTACAACCACCTTACGGACCAACAGGGGAAATTTTTCGATATGTATTGAAAAGTAAGAATCGGGATAGTAGAGATTTATTGACTTTGCAAACTTGGGTAATTGACCGACAATTAAGAGCTATTCCCGGAGTTGCTGATTTAGTAGCTTTTGGCGGACAAGAAAAAACGTATGAAGTGGGAGTTGATCCTGTAAAATTAGCCAAATACAACATTACACCTTTACAAGTTTTTGATGCTGTGAATGGCAGTAACTTGAATGTGGGCGGAGATGTTATTGAAAAAAATGGTCAAGCTTATGTGGTTCGCGGTGTAGGTTTGCTAAAATCTATAGCTGATATTGAAAATATAATTGTTGATGATGCAAATGGAAATCCAATCTTGGTAAAAAACTTGGCAAATGTATATGAAAGTGCTATGCCAAGAGTGGGCCAAGCTGGATTAAATGGCAATGATGATGTTGTTGAAGGCATTGTTGTGATGCGTAAAGGCGAAAATGCAAAAGAAGTTTTGGCTTTGGTAAAAGCAAAAATAGACGAGTTAAACAACGGTATTTTGCCAAAAGACGTCAAAATGGAAACGTTTTATGATCGTGATAATTTGATGAATTTCACTACAGAAACCGTAATGCATAATTTATTGGAAGGAATTATTCTGGTAACCTGTATCGTTTTCCTTTTTATGGCCGACTGGCGTACCACATTTACAGTTTCTATCGTGATTCCGTTAGCCTTGCTTTTTGCATTTTTATGTTTGAAATTGATGGGAATGAGTGCGAATTTATTGAGTTTGGGTGCTGTCGATTTTGGAATTATCATTGATGGAGCGGTCGTTATGGTCGAAGGACTATTTGTAGTTCTCGACCATAAAGCAAACGCCGTAGGAATGGACAAATACAATAAATTAGCCAAAGGAAGTTTGATTAAAAAAACTGGAACCGAAATGGGGAAAGCCATTTTCTTTTCTAAATTGATAATTATTACAGCTTTGCTTCCAATATTTTCATTCCAAAAAGTGGAAGGCAAAATGTTCTCTCCATTGGCTTACACACTAGGATTTGCATTAATGGGCGCCTTAATTTTCACGCTTACTTTAGTTCCGGTTTTATCACATATTCTTTTGAATAAAAATGTAAAAGAAAAACACAATCCGTTCGTAAATTTCTGGGACAGAATTGTTAGCAAAGGATTTGCTTGGACTTTTAAGCATAAAGTGAAAACGCTTTCCGCTTCTATGATTTTACTGGTAGTAGTATTTTTCTCGGCAACTTTCTTGGGAACAGAATTCTTACCACAATTAAATGAAGGAGCACTTTGGGTGGAAGCAAAACTACCAATGAGCACCAGCCTAACTCAAACTGTAAAAACTACTGCCGTTTTAAGAAAAGAATTAGAAACTTTTCCTGAAGTAAATGGTGTGCTTTCGCAAGTGGGCAGAAGCAATGACGGTACTGATCCAAGTGGTTTTTATTATGTGCAAATGCAGGTAAATTTAAAACCTAAAGAAGAATGGAAACGTAAAATTTCTCAAGATGAATTGGTGGATCAAATGGATAAAAAACTAACAAAACATCAAGGAATTATTTACAACTATTCGCAACCCATTATTGATAATGTCGAGGAAGCTGTTGCAGGAATTAATGCAGCAAATGCCGTAAAAATTTATGGCCCTGATTTAGACAAACTTGATGTATTAGCAAATACTGTTTTAAACAAAATTCAAAATGTTCCTGGAATAAAAGATGTTGGAATCCTACGAAATGTTGGACAGCCAGAAATTAGTGTTATCCTTGACAGAGAAAAAATGGCTGCTTATGGAGTCACTTTAAAAGATGCTCAAGCCGTTCTAGAACTTGCTTTTGGAGGAAAAACAGCAACCGAAAAATACGAAGGTGAAAAGAAATTTGATGTCAGAGTGCGTTATTTAAAAGAATATCGTAAAGATGAAAAAGATATTTCTGATTTGAAAGTACCAACAATTAGCGGTGCAAAAATTCCATTGAAAGAAATCTCGGATGTCAAAAAGATAACTGGACCTGCTTTTATTTACAGAGACAATACCAAACGATTTATTGGGGTAAAATTCTCTGTCCGTGATCGAGATTTAGGAAGTACCATTGCTGACGCCCAATCCCGTGTTGCAAAAATAAAACTACCAAATGGTTATACAGTAGGTTGGACAGGAGAATTTGAAAACCAAGTTCGAGCCAGTGCCAGATTGGGACAAGTAGTGCCAATCAGCTTAATAGGAATATTTGTTCTGCTATTTATTTTATTTGGTAACATAAAAGATTCACTATTGGTTTTGGCTAATGTGCCTTTCGCAATTATTGGAGGAATTATTGCACTTCACCTTACAAGAATGAATTTCGGGATTTCGGCAGGTGTTGGATTTATTGCTTTATTAGGGATTTGTATCCAAAATGGAGTTATTTTGATTTCCGAATTTCATCATAATCTCAAAGCCAAGTTTACACTCGAAGAATCCATTTTTATGGGTGTAAAAGCTAGAACTCGAGCCGTTGTAATGACCGCACTTATGGCTTCCATCGGGTTAATGCCAGCAGCAATTTCAACAGGTATTGGTTCTGAATCTCAAAAACCGTTGGCTATTGTAATTATTGGAGGTTTAATTACGGCTACAGTTCTTACTCTATTAGTGTTCCCAATTATTTTTTGGGTTTTCAACAGAAAAAAACACGAACAAATTGAATAGAAAAACAGCATTATAAAAAACAAATCCTTTCCTTCTATAAAAAAGGAAAGGATTTTTCTTTTCAAATCTATCTAGAAATCGACAAAGTCACCTCCTGATTCAATTTCAATTCTGAATAATGTTCAAAGAAAATAGCTTTTCGTTCAAAAGCGGCTTTGACCAAATAATGACTTCCTTTGAAATAACATTGTTTTACAATGACTTTCATCTTTCCTTCTTCAACGACTTTTAATTGATGGGGATACAATAATAGCGTTTTGGCTGCCTCTTCTATATCCGAAAAAAGATATTGTTTTAACTCATTTACTTCTCCAAAAAGTGAAGCAACATAAAAACTTGGTGGATTGTCGTAGAGTTCTCTTGAATTGCCTTTGGCAATCGATTTTCCGTTTTGCAACACAATAGTTTCATC
>JAEMQE010000161.1 GCA_022758945.1 Lentimicrobium sp.
CTTTAGCACCCAAATAGCCGAAATAGACCAAAATAGCCCTTTTATAAGTCCAAAAAAAGAGGGTTTTGTTCCAGTCTCGTTGCAGTCATGTTGCATTCAACCTTTAGTCTTTTTGAAATGAGATTTAGCAAATTAAATTTTTTAGGAATCAGGCTCGAAGAAAACGGATAACCGATACCCAAAAAATCAATTTCTCGATTCAAACATAATTTTGTGTTTTGGCTTCCAAATATAGAAACCATAACCAAAGATGGATTTGAATCAATTCTGAGAGCTGTAGATACCATTGAACCAGTTATAGTTCTTGGAGGGATAGGAGAAAAAAAGAACATGTACAGACACTATTTAAAGGAAGGTTTTATACTATTTTTATTGACAGGCGGAAGAAGAGAAGAAGTTGTCGATTTAAAGTGGAATGATATCTATGAGACTAAGGATGGAATCAAGTTTTTTATGATTAATAATCTGAAAGTTGAACGAATTAAAAATTCAAACAATTCATACAGGAAATTTGTTCCAATTAATGTAGATTTAATTGAATTCTTATTGGAATTGGGATATAATGAAAAGAAATACACCAGTGATTATATTCTTTTTCCTGAGAGAAAAGTAAAATCAATCACAATAATGAACGATCTGAGTAAAAGTTTTACTCATTATAAAAATGGCGTAGGAATTACAAAAGATATTAGTTTAAAGACATTACGTAAGACATATATCAGTTGGGCGAATCAAGTTATGGGAAAAGAGACTGGATTACTGACTTCGCATTCAAATAATAGTGTGATTGAGAAGTATTATTTAGACCCAAAAATACTCTCTGTAATAGAAATGGGAGCATTAAAAATAAGAGTGTTCGGAGAAAATTCCTCACGCAATTCCTCACGCAAAAAGAAAAAGGACTTAAGTAAAATACCTAAGTCCTTGATTCTGTTGTAGCGAGACCGAGATTTGAACTCGGGACCTCAGGGTTATGAATCCTGCGCTCTAACCGACTGAGCTATCTCGCCATATTTCCAGATGAAAACCATCTTTCAATGCGGGTGCAAATATAAAAATTAAATTAGAGGTTACAAGTATATCTTGAAGAAAAAAAAATATTTTTGAAAAGGCTTTTTTATTGGCCATATATTCTATACATTTCCAAAAAATTAATTGTAACCCATGGATTCAAAAATACGTTACGAAATAGAGTTTCCCATAAATTCGTCACCTCAATTGTTATACCAGTACATTTCGACTCCTTCCGGTTTATCTGAATGGTTTGCTGATAATGTTAATTCACGTGGAGAATTTTTTACTTTCATTTGGAATGATTCCGAAGAAAAAGCTAGGTTGTGCTCTAAGAAATCTGGGGAAAAAGTAAGATTCAAATGGGTAGATGGTAATAATAAAGATACAGAATACTTTTTTGAACTAAATATTTTGGTAGACGAAATTACAAAAGATGTTTCATTGATGGTCATTGATTTTGCCGATAAAGATGAAATTGAAGAAGCTACACTTTTGTGGGAAAATCAAATTTCTGATCTTAAACATGTAATTGGTTCCGTATAGTAATATTGTGTTTTAAAACTTATATTTGTCACGCTTTTTAGCGTGACTTTTTTTTAATATTATGATTAATTTTAATGGTACAATTGTGTCTCATGACACTAGTTTATTGACTCAGAATCGCGCCTTTCTATATGGTGACGCTGTTTTCGAAACGGTTAAAATAGTAAACTCAAAAATTCTTTTTTTAGAGGATCATTATTTTAGATTGATGTCTTCTATGCGGATTGTTCGGATGGAAATTCCTATGAATTTTACTATGGAATATTTTGAAGAACAAATCCTTAATTTGGCCAAAGCCAAAAATTTAGAAAATTCTGCACGTGCCAGAATTACCGTCTATAGAAATGATGGTGGTTATTATTTACCGCATAATAACACAGTTTCTTTTTTAATTAATGTGGAGGCTCTTGAAAATGTTTTGTATTCAATTGATAAAGGAGAATATAAAGTTGATTTATACACAGATTTTTATGTTACAAAACAGTTGCTGTCTTCCATAAAAACTACAAATAAATTGATCAATATTACGGCTAGTATTTTTGCCAAAGAAAATGATTTAGATAATTGCTTAATACTGAATGACAACAAGAATGTTATCGAAGCAATACAAGGAAATGTTTTTATGCTGATAGGAAATAAACTAATTGCACCGCCCGTTTCTGAAGGTTGTTTGAATGGTGTTATGCGAAAACAAATCTTGGGTTTGGCTCGAACTTTAGAAAATTTAGAAGTTGTTGAAGAAGTAATCTCTCCATTTGACCTTCAAAAAGCCGATGAATTGTTTATTACAAATGTGATTAAAGGGATTCAGCCTATTACAAAATACCGTAAAAAAGATTTTGCACTCAATTTATCTAGTATATTGGTGCAAAAACTAAACGAGTCTATAAGCAGTAATTAATTTAGAGATGGATTTTCAGGTGCATTTGACCATATGAGGTATTCTCCACCCAATTCCATAATTTGTTTTTTCCAAAAGTGGGAGGCAGATTTTCCAATTATTTTATTTTCATAATTGTTTTTTGTAATAATCCAAGAACTTTCCTCCATCTCAGTTTCTAATTGGTCTTCTTCCCAACCTGTATAGCCTAAAAAGAACCGAATATTATCTTTGTTTATTTTGCCTTTATTGATGAGATTTTTCGTGGTTTCATATTCACCACCCCAATAAATGCCATTGGAAATTTCTATGCTATTTGGAATCAAATCCGGAACATTGTGTATAAAATAAAGATTGTCCTGTTCAACTGGGCCACCATTGTAAATCTTGAATGATGCTTTGATTTCAGGAACCAAATCATTAATGGTATATTTTAGGGGTTTATTGATGATAAAACCCACAGAACCTTTTTTGTTGTGATCTGCCAATAAAATAACCGATCTATTGAAAGATAAATCTCCAATTATCGAAGGCTCTGCAATGAGTAGATGCCCTTTTTTTAATTTTTCTGAAATCATGGGTTATATTTTTAATTAAATTTAAGAAGAAAAATAAAAATAAACCAAATTTAATCGATAAACTGCATAAAAAAACCTTCCAAAGGAAGGTTTTAATTATACTTAAGAAGACTTAAATTAGTTTACAGCACCGTCTAAATCAGCACCAGCTTTAAATTTCACTACGTTTTTAGCAGCAATTTTAATAGTTTTTCCTGTTTGAGGATTTCTACCGTCTCTTGCAGCTCTTGCAGAAACTGACCAAGATCCGAAACCTACTAAAGATACTCTTCCACCTTTTTTCAAAGTACTACCTACGTTACCTAAAAATGATTCTAAAGCTAGTTTTGCAGCAGCTTTTGTAATTCCTGCGTCAGCAGCGATAGCGTCAATTAATTCTGATTTGTTCATAATGTTTAGTTATTAAATGTTGGTTAAAAAAACTTTGTTAATAGTAACAAATTTAGTAGGATTTACTTCCCTTACAAGCGTTTTGTTCAATTTTAGTTCGTTTTGTTGATAACTTATTTTTTTTGTTCATAAAGCTATGAAAATTCGGTATAAATAGCCAAAAAACACCCATTTTATTGACATTAATACACCTTTGTACTCTCAGAAAAAGTAATGCCATTCAAAAATTCTGACGTGTTCATCTTCTTTTTACCTGGAAATTGTAGGCGTAGCACCTGAATAAACCCATCTTTTGTTGCAATTTTCATTTCTTTTTTGCTACAAATCAGGCTTCCAATGTTATAATTATGATATTCCAATGTCATTTTTGCTTCGTGAATCTTGACATTCCACTCTTCATTTTTATCTCCAATAAAACACCAAGCCGAAGGGTATGGACTTAAGCCTCTTATTAAATTATATATTTCAATTGTGGATTTTGTCCAATCTATTTTACAATTTTCTTTATTTAATTTATAAGCTGTTTTAATTTCGGAATCATCTTTCTGAATTGTAGTGCTTACATTTCCTTTTTCAATCATTGCCAAAGTCTCCAAAACAGTTTCGCTTCCCAACTGCATTAATCTATCGTGCAATTGTCCCGCATTTTCATCTAATGCAATTTCTATTTCGGAACTAAGAATCATCGCTCCTGTGTCTATTTTATCATCAATAAAAAATGTGGTAACTCCGGTTTTAGTATCGCCATTTATAATTGCCCAATTTATTGGAGCAGCTCCACGATAATTCGGCAATAAGGATGCATGAAGATTGAAAGTCCCAAGTTTTGGCATTTTCCAAACCACTTCGGGCAACATTCTAAAGGCAACCACGATTTGTAAATTGGCATTCAAAGCTTTCAATTCAGATAAAAAGTCTTCGTCTTTCAGATTTGTGGGTTGTAATAAAGTCAGCTTATTTTCCAAAGCATATTCTTTTACAGCCGAATATTTTATTTTTTGGCCACGACCAGCAGGTTTATCAGCTGCAGTGATAACGCCAACAACATTATAATTGTTTTTTATTATGGTGTCCAATATGCCAACGGCAAATTCCGGCGTTCCCATAAATACGATTCGTAATTGCTTCATTATGATTTTAAAGTGTATTTATTGTTTGGTTTTACTGCAATTTTATTATTTTCCAATAAGTTTTGCAAGGCAAAGATAACTTCGTCTTCGCTATTTTTGGTCAGTTTTTGAATTTCTCTTGAATTCAAGTCTTGTATTTTTAATAATCCAATGATTTTTTCTGAAACAGAAGAATTGTCGCTAGATTTCTTTTTTTTGGAAATACAATACGAACAAATTCCACAATCTGTTTCTGTTTTTTCACCAAAATATTCCAGAATCAACTTGCTTTTGCACACTTTCTTTTCGTTTATATAATGTAAAACCGATTCGAATTGGGCGACTTTTTGTTTGTTTTGGGTTTCAAGATATTTCGAAACTCTATTTATGGTTCTTTCGTCTTCGCGAACTTCATTGAAAATAATAGTGGCATCATTATTTTTTTTATGATAATCAATAATGTCAAGATTTTTCAATTTTTCTAAAATGGAAAGAATTACTGTTTCGTCATAACTGGATTTTTTTCCAATTAATGATAAATTGATAGCGGTTTGCGATTCATAAATTCCAGGATAAGTTCTAAGGATGGACAATACAACTGGTTCTTCATTTGGATTCAAACTCATATAACGAATCACTTCCTTTGATTCGATGATAAATTGCATCGTGATTTTCTCTGAATATTCTTGCGACAAACTCAAAATTCCTTGTCTGTCTAAAAACTGGATGGCGTTGAAAGTTTTCAAAGTTGGGAAACCATATTTTTGGCAAAAGTGATTTAAATTAAATGAAAATTGTTCATTGATTCCTTCTCCATAAGCAATTCGGAAATAAGTACATAATTTGATGTAAATCTGCGTAAGAATTTGTTTGTCTGGCAATACATTAATGAATTGACTTTGGGCTTGAGCCTTATCGGATGGACTTGTAAGCAATACTGCAAATGCTTTTTCTTCATTTCTACCGGCGCGACCAGCTTCCTGATAATAACTTTCGATACTTTCGGGAAGATGAATATGGATCACCGTTTTTACATTCGATTTGTCAATTCCCATTCCAAAGGCATTGGTCGCAACCATTATCTGAACTTCTTCATTCATCCAAAGACTCATGTTTTTCTCTTTCTCCTTTACCGATAAACCACCGTGGTAAAAAGTGGCTTTGAATCCCAAGGCTTGCAATTGCGAAGCGGTTTCTGAGCACGATTTCCTATTTCGGACATATATAATAGAGGATTGCGGATTTTTCTTCAAGATTTGCTCCATTCGATACAACTTGTCTTCGACTTCAAAAACCATATAAGCAATATTTTTTCTGGCAAAAGATTTCTTGAAAATCGCTGGTTTCTCCAATCCTAATTGAAGAATTACATCTTCAAGAACTCGATTCGTTGCCGAAGCGGTAAGTGCCAAAAACGGAACTTTTGGAAAATGAGTTTTTAAGTAGGAAATTTTCAAATAAGCAGGACGAAAATCGTGTCCCCATTGCGATACACAATGCGCTTCGTCGATGGCAATTAAATTGATAGGTAAATTTTTAATCCGTTCTAATATCCAATCTGATTGCAAACGCTCTGGAGATAAATACAAGAATTTATAATTACCAAATTCGCAATTGTCCAAAAGCGCAATCATTTCGTCAGACTGAATTCCTCCCGTTAACGCTATGGCTTTGATGTTGAGGTTTTGCAAGCGTTGCACTTGGTCTTTCATTAGTGCTACTAAAGGCGAAATGACCAGACAAATTCCTTCTTTCATCATTGCAGGAACTTGAAAACAAACCGATTTTCCACCACCTGTTGGCATCAGCCCAAAAGTGTCTTTTCCCTCCAAAACCGAATTGATAATTTCGTTTTGTGGCGATCTAAATTCGTCGTGTTTCCAGTATTTTTGAAGAATTGCTAATGCTTCTTGCATCTTTCAGTTTAAAGTTTAAAGTTTAAAGTTCGGGCTCCAATTTAAGTTAAACAACTTTAAACCTTAAACTTTAAACAATTTACTAAATTTGGTCTAAGATAAATAAAATTCTATTATCAAGCGTGTCTTTTGGAACTTCTATGAGTTCGTAGCCATAATTTTGATAGGTTTCTGTAAGGTGGTTGTGAATGAGTTTAGCCTGTTCGAAGTTCTCGTAACGGGCTTCGTCGCTCACATATATTTCCTCCCAAGGCGGAAGAATAAAGATTTTTGTGTATAAATTTTCACGGCAAGCCAAGTCAAAATGAGTAGGATAACTGTCGCCAATATAATGCATATAAGCCAAAACATCAGGGATTCCTCGGTCGATAAAAATAATTTCGTGACTTTCTTCTAATGCACTTTTAAATTGGTTTATTCTTCCTTCCAATAATAATTCGCTAAAGAGCAAAGGCTTTTCAAGAAACAACTGTTCGATTCCTTGTTTTTTTGCCTCTAAAGTAACTTGTCTGGAAATTTCTGGATAACAGCAAAATCCTTTTTCTACCAATCCATCGATGATAGTACTTTTGCCTGTTCCTGGTCCGCCAATGATGACTATAATTTCTTTATTCACGTTTTCCAAATAAGGCGCAAATTTACCTAAAGTTATCCGGATTTCGAAAGATTATTTAGAGTAATAAGTTTCTTTATTTTCGAAAATCCTAAACTCTAAATTCAAATTTTAATTTTCTAAAATTCGCAATCTAAAATCTGCAATCTAAACTCTAAAATGTAATTTCAAAACTGTATATTTGCTTTTATTTTTTAGTAAAGAATGGAAACAGAAAAAGAAAAAGAAACCAGAGAGTTTTATAACAGATTAAAAGCAGAGTTAGATTTGAGCAATTCTTGGCCCGCTTTATATTTGTATAAATTTATTGTACCGACTGATGTGGACAATATTGTACGTGTCGAAGAAGCTTTTGATTGTATGGGAGCTGTTATAAAAACGACAAAATCCAAAACTGGGAAATTTACAAGCATTTCTGTTGATGTTATGATGAAAGATTCTCAGGAAATAATTGATAAATACATTGAAGTTTCTACAATTAAAGGCATCATTTCCCTTTAAATATCAAAAATTATACATTCGAATATGAATTCAAAATATATTAAAGAAGTTGCAAACGATGTCGTTCATCATTTGGAATATAATGCCGAAAGAGATCATTTGATTATTCCGGAATACGGTCGCCATTTGCAAAAATTGATTGACCAGGCCACTGCAATTGAAGACAGTGAAGAGCGAAACAAAGCAGCAAAATACATCATACAAGTTATGGGAAGTTTAAATCCCCATTTGCGTGATGTACCTGATTTTCAGCATAAATTATGGGATCAAATTTTCATAATGTCGGATTTTAAATTGAATGTAGATTCACCTTATCCTGTGCCAACTCGTGAAGTTTTACAACTAAAACCGGATGTTTTAAAATACCCGCAAAATTTTCCAAAATACAGATATTACGGCAACAACATTAAGTATATGATTGATGTTGCCAATAAATGGGAGGAAGGCGAAATGAAAAATGCCTTGGTAAAAGTGATTGCCAATCATATGAAAAAGTCTTATTTAAGTTGGAATAAAGACACTGTAAAAGATGACGTGATTTTTGAACATTTATATGAATTGTCTGGCGGAAAATTGAATATGCTTCAAAGTACCGAAGAGCTTTTGACAACCACAGATTTATTGCGAACAAATAAGCGAGTTTCCAATAAAATCACACCTGCCGGACAACCAAAAATTCAAAGCAACAAGAATCTTAAAGTAGGGAAGTCAAATCCGACGCATAAAAACCAAAACAGAAAACCTTTGTAAAATTAGTTATGAGTTTTGAATTAGGAGTCTTTTATTCAAAGTCAATTAATTCGTAATTCATAATTCGTAAATCATAAATCAGATATGGGAATTTTCAAAATAGAAGGTGGTGTTGCGCTTAAAGGTGAAATCACTCCACAAGGAGCAAAAAACGAAGCATTACAAATTTTATGTGCTATATTATTGACTCCCGAAAAAGTCACCATCAATAATATTCCGGACATAATCGACATCAATAAACTGATTACCCTTTTGGGAAATTTAGGAGTAAAAATTCAAAAAATTGGAGCTGGTTCCTATACTTTTCAAGCTGATGACGTAAATGTAAATTATCTTGAAACTGAAGCCTTCAAAAAAGAAGGAGGATCACTTCGAGGTTCAATTATGATTGTTGGACCACTATTGGCACGATTCGGGAAAGGATATATTCCAAAACCGGGTGGCGATAAAATTGGACGAAGAAGATTAGATACCCATTTTGAAGGATTTATCAATCTTGGAGCAAAATTCCGCTACAACAGAGAAGACCATTTTTATGGAGTTGAAGCTCCAAATGGTTTAACTGGTGCCGATATGTTACTTGACGAAGCTTCCGTAACCGGAACAGCAAATATCGTTATGGCAGCCGTTTTAGCCAAAGGAAAAACAACAGTTTACAACGCAGCTTGCGAACCATATTTGCAACAATTGTGTAAAATGTTGAATGCGATGGGGGCTAAAATAACTGGAGTTGGTTCTAATTTGTTAACCATCGAAGGTGTTAAAGGTCTTAGAGGTTGTGTGCACAGAATCCTTCCCGATATGATAGAAATTGGAAGCTGGATCGGACTTGCTGCAATGACCAGAAGCGAAATTACGATTAAAGACGTGAGTTGGGAAAACCTTGGACTTATTCCAAATGTTTTTAGAAAACTGGGAATTACTTTAGAAAAAAGAGGTGACGATATTTATATTCCTGCACACAAAGATGGTTACCAAGTAGAAACCGATATTGACGGTTCTATTCTTACCGTTTCTGATGCGCCTTGGCCAGGATTTACCCCGGATTTATTGAGTATTGTTCTTGTTGTGGCAACACAATGTAAAGGAGATGTTCTGATCCATCAAAAAATGTTCGAAAGCAGATTGTTTTTTGTCGATAAATTAATTGATATGGGAGCCAAAATCATTTTGTGTGATCCACACAGAGCTGTAGTTATTGGTCACGATTTCAAATCTCAACTGAAAGCAACAACAATGTCATCGCCGGATATTAGAGCAGGAATCTCATTATTGATTGCGGCACTTTCTGCAAAAGGCACAAGCACTATTCAAAATATTGAACAAATTGACAGAGGTTACGAACGAATTGATGAACGATTGAGAGCCATTGGAGCAAAAATTGTAAGAGCCTAGTCAAAGAAAAAAACCAAATGACACACGAACAAACTGCAGTAAAAGCAACTTATTTTAGTATTGCAAGCAATGCTTTATTGGCTTTAATCAAAGGGTTGGCAGGTTTTTTTGGAAATTCGTATGCTTTGACAGCCGATGCAATTGAATCTACAACGGATATTTTTTCTTCATTATTAGTTTTATTTGGAATCAAGTATTCCAATAAACCTGCCGACGAAAATCATCCTTATGGTCACGGACGAGCGGAACCATTGGTCACCTTTTTAGTAGTTGGTTTTTTAATTACATCGGCAACAATTATTGCTCACGAAAGTTTGTCTAATATAGGAACTCCACACAAATTACCAGAATCTTGGACGCTAATTGTGCTTGGAATTATAATTTTATGGAAAGAATATTCTTATCGATTAGTAATGAAACGGAGCAAAGAAGCCAATAGTTCTTCATTGAGAGCTGATGCCTGGCACCATCGAAGCGATGCAATAACTTCGGTAGCGGCATTTATTGGGATTTC
>JAEMQE010000299.1 GCA_022758945.1 Lentimicrobium sp.
TATTACCGCAGGTTTTGGAAATACTTCGTTCTTGGGTTTTCCTATTATTGAAGCTTTATATGGTCAGGAAGCATTAAAAACAGCCATTTTAGTAGATCAACCGGGTTCTTTTGTTGTGCTTTCTACTTTGGGAATTTTAACTGCAATTTTATATTCATCGGGAAGTTCGAGCGGGATTCATATTGTAAAAAAGATTCTATTTTTTCCTCCATTTATCACTTTTGTTGTTGCTTGTTTGATGAATATTTTCCACTACGATTTCCTCGATATAATTCAGTTTTTGTTACAAAAAGCAGGAAGTGCAATGACTCCATTGGCAATGCTTTCTGTTGGTTTGCAACTGCATTTTGACAGGAAAAGTCAGCATTGGAAATTCCTTGGATTGGGACTTTTATACAGATTAATGTTGGCTCCGGCGCTTTTTTATTTATTATATGTTGTAATCCTGAATCAACATTCCCAAATTATTCAAGTTTCCATAATGGAAGCGGCGATGGCACCAATGATTACGGCTAGTATTCTGGCATCTTCTTATGGTTTAAAGCCAAAATTAAGCAGTATGATGATTGGTTTTGGAATCCCAATTTCTTTTATTACATTAATTTTTTGGTATTTTGTGCTTAGTTATATTTAAAATATACTTTTGCATCTGAAATACTTTTTACATCTAATTCTATTTTTATTTTTCAAATATGAGCACTTTTACTGAGGCAGCATCAAAAAAAGATTCTAATCCAATCGTTCAAAAAACAGTTTATTCGGTGCTGTTTTCGATAGCATTTGCCCATTTGTTGAATGATTTGATGCAAGTGGTTATTCCTTCGACTTATCCTTTGTTGAAGCAAAATTTCAATCTCTCTTTTACTCAAATTGGTTTGATAACTTTTGTTTTTCAACTTACAGCTTCTTTATTGCAACCTTTTATTGGGTTTTATACGGATAAAAATCCAAGGCCTTATTCACTGGCAATTGGAATGCTATTTACGATTTCAGGATTGACATTTTTGTCTTTTTCAACTTCTTTTTGGATGCTTTTAGTATCCGTTTCCTTTGTGGGAATCGGTTCTTCTATATTTCATCCTGAAGCTTCGCGTGTTGCATTTTTAGGGTCTGGTGGAAAACGAGGTTTGGCACAGTCTATTTTTCAATTGGGCGGAAATACGGGCAGTGCAATTGGTCCATTGTTGGTGGCTTTGATTGTTGCGCCTCACGGACAATCGTATATAATCTGGTTTGTACTTGTTGGTTTTTTGGGAATAATTATTACGTCCAGAATTGCGCTTTGGTATCAAAATCATTTGGATTTAAGAGCTTCTAAAAAAATATTTTTGGAGGAAGGAGTAATTCATTTTTCCAAAAGAAAAGTCAATATTTCTATCGCGATTCTATTGTTGCTAATCTTCTCGAAGTTTTTCTATATGGCTAGTATGTCCAGTTATTTTACTTTTTATTTGATGCATAAATTTGGACTTAGCATACAACAATCTCAATTTCACTTATTCGTTTTCTTGGCTTCAGTAGCTGCTGGAACATTGATTGGAGGACCTTTGGGAGATCGATTTGGCAGGAAATACATTATTTGGATTTCTATTCTTGGAGCAGCACCTTTTACATTGCTTTTGCCGTATGCCAATTTATTTTGGACAGGAGCTTTGTCTGTAATTATTGGAGTAATTTTGGCTTCGGCATTTTCGGCAATTTTGGTTTATGCGCAGGAATTAATGCCTGGAAAAGTAGGAATGATTTCCGGATTATTTTTTGGCTTCGCCTTTGGAATGGGTGGATTAGGTTCTGCAGTTTTGGGTTATTTAGCCGATCAAACGAGTATTGAATACGTGTATAAAATAAGTTCTTTTCTTCCATTAATTGGTGTTATGACTTATTTTTTACCGAATATGAAAAAGAAACAAGCTGACAATTAATTTGGATTTTATTGAATCAAATAAGATTGTTTATTTTGGCATATTGCAACAGTATAATGGTTTTTGCATCTTTAATTTCTCCCGTTTGAATCATTGCAAAAGCTTCGTCGAACGAATATTCAAGCACTTCAATATTTTCTTGTTCAGAAGCAATTCCACCGCCATCGTTCACTTTCATTGTTGCATCATATTCGCCAACAAATAAATATAAAATTTCGGTTACAGCTCCGGGTGACATATAGGTTTCTAAAACTTTGTGAACGGTTGAAATTCGGTAACCAGTTTCTTCTTCTGTTTCTCGAATAATACATTGTTCGGGATGATCTTTGTCCAAAAGCCCCGCGCAAACTTCAATCATCATTCCTGATTTATTTCCATTGAGATACGTTGGCAACCGAAATTGTCTTGTCAGAATAACGGTTTTTTGAGTTGAATTGTAGAGCAAAATTGCGGCTCCATTTCCACGATCATATACTTCCCGAATATGAGTTTCTGTTGGCCCTCCTTCTTTTTGATATTCGTAAGTTACTTTGTTTAAAAGATACCAATTGTCTGAAAGTAAATCGGTTTTTTGGATGGTTATTTTTGGGTTTTTCATTTTTTGACTTGATATAAAAAACGCCCTAAAAAATAGAGCGTTTGAGTTTTTATTTTAAAATCGTTTGCTTTCTGTCTGGTCCTACCGAAACAATTTTTATTGGAACTTCGACATATTCTTCTATGAATTTGATGTATTCTTTCAATTCGATTGGTAATTCATCATAGGTTGTCATTCCAGTCAAATCAGCTTGCCAGCCTTTGAATTCTTTAAAAACAGGAGTGACATTTTCAGGTTCGATGTTGTAAGGAAAATGAGAAATATTTTTGCCTTTGTAATTGTATTCCGTACATACTTTCAACGTTGGGAATCCAGAAAGAATATCACCTTTCATCATCATTAATTGTGTTACACCATTAATTTGAACAGCATATTTCAAAGCTATTAAATCCAACCAACCACAACGTCTTTGTCTTCCTGTAACAGAGCCAAATTCATTTCCTACGCGTGCCATTGTTGCTCCATCTTCGTCGAAAAGTTCCGTTGGAAAAGGGCCGCTTCCTACACGAGTTACATACGCTTTGAAAATTCCGTAAACTTCTTTTATTTTATTGGGAGCAATTCCTAAACCGGTACAAGCGCCAGCTGCTGTTGTATTGGAGGAAGTTACATAAGGATAAGTTCCAAAATCAACATCCAATAATGAACCTTGAGCTCCTTCGCATAAAATTGCTTTTCCTGCTCTTTGTGCTTGGTGTAAATATTCTTCGCTATCTACAAAATCTATTTTTTTCAATTCTTCGATAGCTTCAAAGAATTCTTTTTCCATTTCTTCTAAATTATACTGGATGGCAACATCGTAGAATTTGATCATTTCTTCGTGTTTGTTTGCCAAAGCTCTGTATCTTTCTTTGAAATCTTCAAGTTCAATATCGCCAACACGGATTCCGTTTCTGCCGGTTTTGTCCATATAAGTTGGGCCAATTCCTTTAAGTGTAGAGCCGATTTTTGCTTTTCCTTTTGCAGCTTCAGATGCTGCATCAAGCAAACGGTGTGTTGGTAAAATTAAATGGGCTTTTCTGGAAATTATTAATTTATTTTTTATGTCTAAATTAAATTTGGCTAAGCCTTCGATTTCTTTTTGAAAAACAACTGGGTCGATTACAACTCCATTTCCAATAATGTTTATGGCTGTTTTATGAAAAATCCCGGAAGGAATGGTTCTCAAAACGTGTTTAATTCCGTCAAATTCTAAAGTGTGTCCCGCATTTGGTCCACCTTGAAAGCGAGCAATAATATCATATTTTGATGTAAGAACGTCAACAATTTTTCCTTTTCCTTCGTCTCCCCATTGTAATCCTAATAATAAATCTACGGTCATTCTGTGTGTTATTTGTAGTTAATTTGTGTGTTATTTTTGTTTTTTTGTTCCGTATAAGTATAAGGAGTGGTTTGTAATTTCAATATCGAATATTTCTTCGATTGTTTTTTTGATACTTTGAATTCTTGGGTCACAAAACTCAATTACTTCGCCTGTATCAGTCATAATAATATGATCGTGTTGCTTGTCGAAATACGATTTTTCGTAATGTGCCTGATTTTGTCCAAATTGATGTTTGCGCACCAAACCTGATTCCAATAAAAGTTCTATTGTATTGTAGAGAGTTGCTCTGCTCACACGGTAGTTTTTGTTTTTCATTTTGATATAAAGATTTTCTATATCAAAATGCTCTTCGCTTTCGTAAATTTCTTGAAGTATTGCATAGCGCTCAGGCGTTTTGCGGTGTCCTTTATTTTCAAGATACATTGTAAAAACACTTTTTACAATTTCTTGATTTTTACTGTTATCTAACGCAATTTGTGTCATATCAGGCAAAGATAAATTATATTTTTTAGTTTAGAAGTTTAAGAGTTTAAAAGTTTAGCCACTAAATGCATAACTATCATAACTTATACCCTTTTCTTAATTTTTATATTCACGACTCACTTTATCGACACCATCAATTTGCTTAATATTATCGATTAATTTTTTGAGAATATTGTTGTTTTGTACGATTACGGCTATTTGACCATTAAAAATTCCAGCTTCTCCACTTAAAGAAATACTTTGGATGTTTACATTCATATTATCCGAAATTACTTTAGTAAGTTTATTTGTAAGTCCTATAGTATCCATTCCGGTGATATGCAAAATTGCTTTGAATTCCTGTTGTGATGAATCTATCCATTTTGCCAGAATAATTCGATAGGCATAATTCGATTGAAGGCTTATTGCATTGGGACAATCTCTTTTGTGGACTTTTATTCCTTCGTTTATGGTAATAAAACCAAAAACTTCGTCGCCAGGAATTGGATTGCAACAAGTGGATAATTTATAATCTAATTTGTCTTGGTCTGCGCCAAAAACCAACATATCATAATTACTGTGGAGTACTTGCTTGTGAATATCTTCATTAGCTGTACTTGCAGAACGCTTGATTTTGCTCTTAAAAAAATTAATAAAAGTATTGCTTTTTTGAGCAGCATAATCTTTCAATTGCTGATTTTCGATGGCACCAACTCCCACTCGGTAAAACAAATCCAAGCTGGTTTTTAGTTTGAAAAAATTTACTAATTCATTCACAACTGATTCACTTAAAGTGATTTTTAAGTGTTTCAGTTTTCGCGTGAGTATTTCTTTTCCTTCCTCGGCAATTTTCTTTGTGTTTTCGTTGAGAACATTTTTTATTTTATTTTTTGCTCTCGAAGTTGTAACATAATCAAGCCAGTTGATGGTTGGCTTTTGATATTGTGAAGTAATAATTTCGATTTGATCACCGCTTTTTAATTCGTGATTTAAAGGAACTAATTTTCCGTTGACACGGGTTCCTCTGGTGCGAATTCCAACTTCGGAGTGAATACTAAAAGCAAAATCAAGCGAAGTAGCGCCTTTTGGCAATGATTTTATTTCTCCTTTTGGAGTAAACACAAAGATTTCTTTTGAATATAAATTCATTTTGAAATCCTCTACAAAATCTACAGCATTGGTTTCTGAATTTTCCAAGGCTTCTTTTAGCAAATTGAGCCAGATGTCTAAACCACTTTCTTCGGAACCGCCTTGTTTGTATTTGTAATGAGCGGCATATCCTTTCTCAGCAATCTCGTCCATGCGTTCGCTTCGAACTTGTACTTCGACCCAACGTCCTTTTGGCCCCATAACAGTAATGTGCAAAGCTTCATAGCCAGTCGTTTTTGGTGATGAAATCCAATCTCGCAAACGGCTTGGGCTTGGTCTGTAATGATCAGTTACAATTGAATATATTTTCCAGGCCAGAAATTTTTCATCGTGGGGATTTGATTTGTAAACGATGCGCAATGCAAATTTATCATAAACTTCATCGAAACCAACTCCCTGAGCTTTCATTTTTCTATAAATAGAATAGATAGATTTTGGCCTCCCTTTGATGATATAATCGAGTTTTTCTTCGTCTAATGCTTTTTTTAGAACATCAGAAATATCTTTTATGTAGGCGTCTTGTTCTTCTTTAGTTTCTTTTATTTTACTTACAATGTCATTATAAATTCCGGGTTCGGTATATTTTAGTCCTAAATCTTCCAGTTTATTTTTTATTTTATATAAGCCTAATCGATGGGCTAGTGGCGCATAAATATATAATGTTTCAGAGGCAATTTTGACTTGTTTAAAGTCTTCCATGGTGTCCAAAGTTTGCATATTGTGCAATCTATCAGCGATTTTTATCAGAATTACGCGCACATCATCATTAAGGGTGAGCAGCATTTTTCGAAAATTTTCGGCTTGCATCGAAACATTCATTTCCTTTTGAACCTTCGAAATTTTTGTTAATCCTTCTACAAGTTGGGCAACTTTTGGATTAAACATTCGCTCGATATCTTCGACAGTTATTGGAGTATCTTCGACAACATCGTGCAATAATGCAGCTGCAATGGCAGTTGCTCCCAAACCTATTTCCGAAGCTACAATTTTGGCCACAGCGATAGGATGGAAGAAGTAAGCTTCTCCAGATTTTCTACGCTGATCTTTGTGTGCATCCATGGCAACATCAAAAGCTTTACGAATGAGTTTTTTGTCTTCGGGAGTTAAAGTTTGGTAACTAATACGAAGTAACTCTTTGTATTCTTGAAGGATTGCCTTGTTTTCCTTTTCAAAATCTATTTCTAACATAAAAAAATGGTTCAATTTCTAAAAATAGAAAAAAGGAACGAGATATGCAAACAGTGATTGCAATTAATAATTTTGAAAAATCTATTCTCTGACTCTGACAAAATCCAAATCCTGAAAGTCATAACTAAAGTCTGTTAATTCTGAAATGGGCTTCATTTTTATAGTATCTAATTTTCCGGTTTCATCCAATTCAAAAAACAAAAAAGCATCTGCATTAAAGCTTCGATTGTCCCATTTTACTACGAAAGTATTGTCTTTATAGAAGAAAATTTCGCCGGTCAATTTCGGTGAACGAATGGATTTAAAAAACAATTTTCCTTTTTTTTCCGAAATTTCAATTCGGCCAAACCAATTGTCAATATAGAAACCTTCGTATTTTTTTAGATCAATTTTCAGTTTTTCTTTTTGATTTTTGGAGATTGATGACCAAACTTCTGTTGTAGTTTTATCGGCTTCAGCAATATTGTCTTTTTCTCTTTTGCTATAGATTTCTACATAATTGGCGTACGGAATGCCGAGATAACTGTCTTTAATTGTGTTAGTAATGGCTGTAAAAGCAGCTCCAGATTGCTGATTGGTCAAGACTACAATTCCCAAATTCAGCTCAGGAAATAAAGTAGTTTGAGTCACAATTCCTTCCAATCCGCCAGTGTGAGTAACTTGTTTGTAGCCTTTGACATCACTCAAAAACCATCCCAAACCATAACCGCTAAAGTGAGTATTATAAGGAGGTCTTGTATTGGCGGGAATTATGGTTTGCAGGCTCCACATTTCGTCTTGTTCCTTTTTAGAAAATAATTGATTCTGTTTTTCCGAACCATATTTTCCGTTTTGCAATTGCATAATCATCCATTTGCTCAGATCGTTTACGCTCGAATAAATTCCGGCAGCAGCATCAAAAGTATGGTTTTTATAACGTGAAATTATTTTGAGTTTTCCATCCGTTGGAACGTGTGGTGCAATAATATTGGTAGTGTCTTTCAGGCGTAAATAGGAAGCGGCACTATTATTCATTTCCAATGGTTTCATAATGCGTTCTTCTATAAAATCACACCAAGTTTGACCGCTAACTTTCTGAATGACTTCTCCTGCCACGATATATAATAAATTATCATAATCATATTTAGTTCTAAAGGCTGAAACAGGTTTTAAATATTGAAGATTGTGAATAATATCCGTTGCTTTAAAGTCACTTCCGTCAGGCCAAATCATCAAATCACCTGCGCCAAGTCCAAGTCCGCTGCGGTGAGTCAGTAAATCGCGAATGGTAAATTCATTGGTCACATACTCATTATACATTTTAAATTCGGGAAGATATTGGGTCACTTTATCATCCCATTTTAGTTTTCCTTCATCAACTAACATCGCCAAAGCCGCTGTAGTAAAGGCTTTACTGTTGGATGCAATTCCAAATAATGTGTTTGAATCTACTTTTTCTTTGGTAAGGATTGATTTCACTCCATAGCCTTTGGCGAGAACTACTTTTCCATCCTTGACAATTGCTACTGCAATTCCGGGAACATTGAAATTTTTCAATGTGTTTTCGACCAATTCATCGACTTGTTTTTCGCTTATTTGTGCATTTGCATTGAAACTGAGCAATATCAATAACGTAATGACTAATTTATAATTCATAATTCGTAATTTTTAATTCGTAATTTTTTTTAAAATCCTCGTTGTCTTTTTGCTTCGAAAATCAAAATCGCTGCCGCAACCGAAACATTCATACTGTCGATTTCGCCTTGCATTGGAATAATAATATTTTTTGTGGCTGCATTTCGCCATTCTTCAGTTAGGCCAGTTGCTTCTGTACCAACAACCAATGCAGTTGGAGTTGTGTAATTTTGAGTATGATAAGAAGTCGAATTTTGCAAAGTGGCACAATAAATATTGATTTGTCGCTCTTTCAAAAAAGCAATAATTTCGTCGGTTGTTCCTGTGGCAATTTGGTTGGTAAACAAACATCCTACGCTGGAGCGAACAATATTTGGATTGTACAAATCACTTTTTGGATTGGCAATAATCACGGCATCCAAATTTGCAGCATCGGCAGTCCGAAGTAAAGCGCCAATATTTCCTGGTTTTTCAGGAGCTTCGGCAACAAGAATCAACGGATTTTTGGATAATTTTAAATCGGATAATTGCAAGGATTTGGTTTTGGCTACAGCCAAAATTCCTTCAGTCGTATCGCGATAGGCTAGTTTTTGATAGACTTCTTTCGAGATTTCGATTAATTCAGCACTTTTGGATAGTTTGTGAGCTTCTGTTTCAGAAATTATTTCAGTTAAAAATAAAAGGGTTTCAACCTCGTATCCGCCTTTTATTGCCAACGAAATTTCACGTTTTCCTTCTATTAAAAAAGTTCCTGATTGTTTGCGTGCTTTTGCTTTTTCCTGCAGCAGCATCAAAGATTTTATGAATGGATTTTGAACTGAAGTGATTTGTTTCAAGACTAACAACTATTTATATTTGAAACAAAGATACACAGAGAAAGTTCAGTTTTCTATATTTGGATTCGAATATTTCATAGCAAACGGTTTGTTTAAAGCTGAAGCTGAATTCGGAAACTCTAGTATTTTTCTTTATTTTTGTCAAAATCTTTCCAATGCAGATGTTTTATTTATTAGAAATTATCGGTACAATGGCTTTTGCGATGTCAGGTGCATTGACTGCAATGAATAAAAAGCTCGATCCTTTTGGCGTTTTTATTATTGCATTTGTAACTGCTGTAGGCGGTGGAACTTTGCGTGATATGTTGATTGGAAGGACTCCAGTAGGATGGATGCTTGAATTGAATTATGTTTATGTGATTGTTGTTGGATTTATTTTAGCAATTCTTTTTAGAAAAAAATTGGACAGATTAAGAACTTCATTGTTATTATTTGACGCAGTTGGGCTTGGTGTTTTTACCATAATTGGTCTTGAAAAAGGAATAAATGTTGGTCTAAGTCCAGTAATATGTATTGCATTAGGAACAATGACCGCCTGTTTTGGAGGTGTGATTCGTGATATTTTGTGCGGTGAATTTCCGGTTATTTTCAGAAAAGAAATTTATGCAACAATCTGTATTTTTGGTGGAATTGTTTTTTTTCTACTCAGATATTTACATTTTGATAATGATATATTGTATTTGGTAACTTCATTATTTATTATTTCATTTCGATTAATGGCAGTAAAATTTAAATGGTCTTTGCCAACATTAGAACATAAATAAAAAATGCTTAATTTCACAAATTCTAAATCAAAATAGTGAAAAATTATTCCGTCAGAATCTATCAAAAAAACGATTACGAAAATTGGAATGCCTTTATTGGCAAAGCCAAAAATGCAACTTTCTTATTTCATCGTGATTTTATGGAATATCATTCAGATAGGTTTCAGGATTATTCTTTGATTGTTTTGCACAAAGAAAAATGGGTTGCTGTTCTTCCAGCAAATGTTCTTGGAAATGAAGTTTTCTCACATCAAGGCTTGACTTATGGCGGATTAGTTTATAATGA
>JAEMQE010000198.1 GCA_022758945.1 Lentimicrobium sp.
TCATCTTCAAAAAATTCATCCGTGTCATTCATTTCAATTCTCGTTAGAAATATTTTAAAGTATATTATTTTTTGGATTGCTGCAGGATGAAGGTATCAAAATCGGGTAGGTTTTTATTTTCGTAAATTTCAATAAATTGTTTGAACTGCATGTAGCCATAAACATAAGGATTTTGTGAAGCTTGTTCATAATTTTTACTAAAATATTCTTCAATAGTTGAACCAACAGGAACTGGGTTTGGTAGTTTAGCCCAAATTTTTTTGGCAGCTTCATAACATTGTTTTAATTCTGTATCACGATGGTGTTTTTTTCACCACAAAATGGCAACGGTATTGGCAAAATATTCGCCTTGATATGAGCCTGCAGTTTCTCCCTTCAATGCAAACTCAAATGCGTGACCCAATTCGTGAGGCAAATAGAATCCGTTAAAAAATAAGCCGAAGATTTTTTTCCCTTCCTCTTCACTTCCGGCAATTTCATAAAAGAATTGCTTTTGCTCTGGAATAACTTGATCCCAAAAAGGAATGTTGGCCGCATCTTTATAAAAATAAATGAGATAAGGAGTCGTATGCAATACTGTTTTTATGTCGTATTTAATGTTTTTGTTTATTTTAATTATGTTCTTACTGAAGGATTTGGTTATTAGTTGGGCATCATTTACGAGAGAAATAGTATCGGTATAAGTGGTAAACCATTTTTCTTGCGCAGTTCCTATTTGAAAACAAACTAAAAAAGTTAGAAGAAAACAATTTTTCATTGGGTTAGATTTTAAAAATACAAAGCCAAATATAATTTGTTTTATGAAACTCTCAAACGATAATTAAAATTTGAATAATAATCTTTAATGAAGTTTGCCGTTTTAGAGATTAAGTTGTTTTTTGTTTTTACCTTTGCAGCCTAAAATATAATATAATGTATAGAAATCATAATTGTGGCGAACTCAACGCCTCCCACATCAATACTGAAGTTACCCTTGCAGGTTGGGTACAAAAATCTCGTGATAAAGGATTTATGAATTGGGTTGATTTGCGTGACCGTTACGGAGTTACCCAATTAATTTTCGACGAAAGTCGTTCTCAAAAAGAAGTTTTTGAATTGGCAAAAACCCTAGGTCGTGAATTTGTCATTCAAGCCAAAGGAACCGTTATTGAGCGTGAAGCCAAAAACTCCACTATGGCTACTGGTGACATCGAAATCCTAGTTACAGAACTCAAAATATTGAATTCTTCCCTAACTCCGCCTTTCACAATTGAAGACGATACGGATGGTGGCGAAGATATTCGAATGAAATACCGTTACCTAGATATTCGTAGAAATCCCGTAAAAAACAACTTGCTTTTCCGTCATAAAGTGGCAATGGAAGTTAGAAAATACCTTTCGGATTTAGATTTTTGCGAAGTGGAAACGCCTTATTTAATCAAATCTACTCCAGAAGGCGCCAGAGATTTTGTTGTTCCATCTCGAATGAATGAAGGACAATTTTATGCTTTGCCACAATCGCCACAAACTTTCAAACAATTGTTGATGGTGGGCGGAATGGATAAATATTTCCAAATTGTAAAATGTTTCCGTGACGAAGATTTACGTGCCGACCGTCAACCGGAATTCACACAAATCGATTGCGAAATGGCATTTGTGCAACAAGAAGATATTTTGAATGTTTTCGAAGGATTGACCCGTCATCTATTGAAAGAAATCAAAGGAATCGAAGTAGAAAAATTCCCAAGAATTACCTACGATTATGCGATGAAAACCTATGGAAATGACAAACCGGACATCCGTTTCGGAATGGAATTTGGCGAATTAAATGAATTCACACAACACAAAGAATTCTCCGTTTTCAATTCGGCTGAATTAGTAGTAGGAATTGCAGCACCGGGAACAGGAAACTATACTCGAAAAGAAATCGATGGATTAATTGATTGGATTAAACGTCCACAAATTGGCGCCAGCGGAATGGTTTACGTAAAATGCAACGAAGACGGAACCTACAAATCATCAGTAGATAAATTTTATGACCAAGAAGATATTGCAAATTGGGCCAAAATAACTGGAGCCAAAGCTGGTGATATGATTTTTATCCTTTCCGGTCCAGCCGAAAAAACAAGAACGCAACTTTCTGCTTTACGTATGGAATTAGCCAATCGTTTAGGATTAAGAAATCCAGCGGAATTTGCGCCGCTTTGGGTTGTTGATTTTCCATTATTGGAATTTGAAGAAGAAACAGGTCGTTATCATGCAATGCACCATCCGTTTACTTCCCCAAAGCCAGAAGATATGCACTTATTAGAAACTAATCCAAAAGCGGTTCGCGCCAATGCTTATGATATGGTGTTGAACGGAAACGAAATTGGCGGTGGATCAATCCGTATTCACGATAAAACTACCCAACAATTAATGTTTAAATATTTAGGATTTACACCAGAACAGGCAGAAGATCAATTTGGTTTCCTAATGAATGCTTTCCAATATGGCGCACCACCTCACGGAGGTTTGGCTTTTGGGTTGGACAGATTAGTGTCAATTCTGGGAGGACAAGAAACTATACGTGATTTTATAGCTTTTCCAAAAAACAATTCAGGAAGAGATGTAATGATTGATGCTCCATCAATCATTGATGAATTACAATTAAACGAATTGCATATAAAATTAGATTTAGCGTAGTTTGTCGATGAAATTTGTCAGAAATCGTTGAATATCAAATATTTTAATAAAATCTAAACATTATTATCTTTCGTATTAGATTAAATATTACATTTGCCACATTATAAATTATTATTACTATTACAATGCGTACAGGTACAGTTAAATTTTTCAATGAATCCAAAGGTTACGGATTCATTACAGACGAAGAAACAGGAAAAGACATTTTTGTTCATGCATCAGGAATCAACGCGGAAGAACTTCGTGAAGGTGACAGAGTAAGCTATGAAGAAGAAGAAGGAAGAAAAGGAAAAGTTGCTGCGAAAGTAGCAGTTATCTAAGCAAAAATTATTTTTTTGCCTACGAATGTTTAAAGCGTTTCGATTTATTTCGAAACGCTTTTTTTATTTTAAAACTTTCTTTTAAATTTAATAAAAGCGAAATAAAAAATTAGAAATTAATTTTATCTTTTTGCATGCTTAATTTTAACATTATTCTTGTGTTTTAAATACTTGAAACCTATCTTTGTGCCGTATTTTAGAATAAAACAATAATCATTATGCAATCAAGTCAATTAGATTTTTTTCCAATACTAATGCAAATGCTCTTAGCCATTGTATTTGTTGCAGCCATAATCATAATTTCCGGGAAATTAGGCCCTAAAAGATCATCAGCAATTAAAGATCAAAACTTTGAATGTGGTGTCGAATCTTTAGGAAATGCTCGAATTCCTTTCTCTGTAAAATATTTTCTAGTGGCTATTCTTTTCGTATTGTTCGACGTCGAGGTTATTTTCCTTTATCCTTGGGCAATCAATTTTAAGGAATTGGGAATGGAAGGAATGGTAAAAATGGTGATTTTTATGCTTTTATTGTTGATTGGATTTTTCTACATCATCAAAAAGAAAGCGTTGGAATGGGAATAAAATAATTACGAATTAGAAATTACGAATGACAAAATTCTAATTTCTAAAGTATTTTCTAATATGTTTTAAATTTTAAATTATGAATTCATAATTCATAATTCGTAATTCATAATTTTACAAAGATGAGTGATTCAAATATAAAAATGGTTGCCCCTCCTGAAGGTGTTTCTGGCGAAGGTTTCTTCGCTACAACGCTGAATGATGTTGTGGGATTGGCTCGTGCTAATTCGCTTTGGCCATTGCCTTTTGCAACCTCTTGTTGCGGAATTGAATTTATGGCAACAATGGCATCACATTACGATTTAGCCCGTTTTGGTTCTGAGCGTGTAAGTTTTTCTCCACGTCAAGCCGATATGTTGTTGGTTATGGGAACTATTTCGAAAAAAATGGGACCTATTTTACGCCAAGTTTACGAACAAATGGCCGAGCCTCGTTGGGTAATTGCCGTTGGAGCTTGTGCCTCGTCCGGTGGAGTTTTCGATACCTATTCTGTTTTACAAGGAATAGACAAAGTGATTCCGGTTGACGTTTATGTTCCAGGCTGTCCTCCAAGACCAGAACAAATTGTAGACGGAGTAATGAGATTGCAAGATTTGGTAAAAAGCGAATCTGTAAGAAGAAGAAGTTCTCCGGAATATCAAGAATTATTGGCATCTTATAATATCAAATAAGGAAATGACTTTAGAAACAACAGAAATTCAGGATAAATTAGTGGAAACATTTGGCGAAAGCGTGTTCCATTTCAATCAGGAAAAAGATATATTTTCGTTTGAAGTAGCAGCCGACAAAATTACCGCTGTTATTCTTTTTTTGAAAAATGATCCAACCTTACGTTTTCATTTCCTAACCGATTTATGTGGAATTCATTATCCAGATAATGTGGCCGAAAGGCAGTTTGCGGTTGTCTATCATATGCATAATTGGTATGAAAACAAACGCATAAAAATCAAAGCATTCCTAAATGGTAAAAACCCAGAAATAAAATCAGTTTCCAATATTTTTCTTTGTGCCAATTGGATGGAAAGAGAGACTTACGATTTTTACGGAATCAATTTCGTTGGTCATCCACAGTTGAAACGCATTTTGAATATGGATGAAATGGTTTCTTTTCCAATGCGAAAAGAATTTCCGATGGAAGACGGAGGAAGAACAGATAAAGACGACCGATTCTTTGGAAGAACACCTCAAAATAAATAATAGTTTTAGAAATAATGAAATTAATAGATGACAACCAACAAAAATTAAATGCCCTTTGCGTGCAGCATCACGTAAAGCAATTGTATTTGTTTGGTTCAATTCTAACAGAAAAGTTCAACAAGGATAGCGATATTGATATGTTGATACAGTTTTCTACTATTGATTTAAAAGATTATTTTGACAATTATATGGACTTTAAAGAAAGTGTAGAGAAACTTTTTAACAGGTCGATTGATTTAGTGGAAAACCAAGCGATAAGAAATCCTATTTTCAGAAAAGTTGTTGACAGAGAAAAACAATTGATCTATGGATGAGAAAATTTTAAAATCTTTATATGACATTAAAATAGCAATTGATGAAATTGACTTGTTTTTATCAAATGAAGAAAAGACTTTCTCCAATTATTCGAAGAATATTTTACTAAAAAGAGGAATAGAAAGAAATTTAGAAATTATTGGCGAAGCGGTAAATAGAATTTTAAAGGAAAATCCTGAATTTTCTATACTCAACGCCAAGAAAATCATAGGCTTAAGGAATCAAATTATTCACGCTTATGATAACATTTCTGATGAAAATATTTGGAGTATTGTAATAAAACATATTCCAAATTTAAAAAACGAAATAGAATCAAAAATAAATAATTCAACATTATAAATGTCAGAACTATTATTACCACCAGAGCATCGATATGCTAAAATAATTCAAGAGAGACACAACGACGACGGAAGCGAGCTTTCGATTCTGAATTTAGGCCCTACGCATCCGGCGACTCACGGTATTTTCCAAAATGTCCTGTTGATGGATGGAGAAAGAATTCTAGAAGCCGAGCCAACTATTGGATACATCCACAGAGCTTTTGAAAAAATTGCCGAAAATCGTCCTTTTTACCAAATTACGCCACTTACAGACCGAATGAATTATTGTTCGTCACCTATCAATAATATGGGTTGGTGGATGACTTTGGAAAAATTACTGGATATTGAAGTTCCTAAAAGAGTTCAATATTTAAGAGTTATCGTAATGGAATTGGCCAGAATTACAGACCACTTAATTTGTAATTCAATTCTTGGTGTAGATACTGGAGCTTATACTGGTTTCTTGTATGTTTTTCAATTTAGAGAGAAAGTTTACGAAATCTACGAAGAAATTTGTGGTGCTCGTTTGACAACAAATATGGGAAGAATGGGCGGTTTCGAAAGAGATTGGTCACCAGAAGCTTTCCGAAAATTAGACGTCTTTTTGAAAGATTTCCCGGTTGCTTGGAAAGAATTCGAAAACTTATTCGAAAGAAACCGGATTTTTATTGACAGAACGGTAAACGTTGGCCCAATTTCTGCCGAAAAAGCAATGGCTTATGGATTTACAGGTCCAAATTTACGTGCTGCCGGTGTTGATTATGACGTTCGTGTAGCACATCCTTACTCCTCTTATGAAGATTTTGATTTCATAGTTCCTGTTGGAAAATCAGGTGATACTTACGATCGTTTTTGTGTTCGTAATGCCGAAGTTTGGGAAAGTTTGAGCATCATTCGTCAAGCATTAGACAAAATGCCGGAAGGAAATGTATTTCACGCCGATGTTCCTGAATATTATTTGCCTCCAAAAGAAGATGTGTATCACGATATGGAATCCTTGATTTACCATTTCAAGATTGTAATGGGAGAAATTCCTGTTCCAGTTGCCGAAATCTATCACGCTGTTGAAGGTGGAAACGGAGAATTAGGTTTTTATTTGGTAACCGACGGAAGTAGAACTCCTTACAGATTGCATTTCCGCAGACCTTGTTTTATCTATTACCAAGCGTATCCAGAAATGATAAAAGGCGCAATGTTATCAGATGCAATTGTTATCTTATCAAGTTTAAATGTTATAGCGGGAGAATTAGACGCATAAATTAATTACGAATTAAAAATTACGAATTTTAATTCACTTAAAAATAAATCTTTGTGAACTTTGTGCCTTCTTTGTGCACTTTGTGGTTAAAAGAAATAAAAATGGAAAGAACACAATACAAACAAGAAATAAACATAACTGAACCATTGATGAACCGCATCAATGAGTTAATCAGTCATTATCCAGAAGGAAAGCAAAAATCAGCATTATTGCCTATTTTGCACGAAGTTCAGGATGCACACGACAACTGGTTGAGTTTTGAATTAATGAACAAAGTGGCTGAAATACTTCAAATCAAACCTATCGAAGTTTACGAAGTGGTTTCTTTCTACACGATGTTCAACCAAAGACCTATTGGAAAGTATATGTTTGAATTTTGTCAAACATCACCTTGTTGTTTGAATGGAGTTGAGGATTTAATGGATTATACCTGCGAAAAATTAGGCGTTAAAGTAGGAGAAACTACTGCTGACGGACTTTTTGAAGTAAGAGGTGTTGAATGTTTAGGCGCTTGTGGTTATGCTCCAATGATGCAATTGGGTGATTTTTATAAAGAACATTTGACCAAAGAAAAAGTAGATCAGATTATTGCTGATTGTAGAGATAATAAAATTACGTTACACGATAAATAATATGTCACAAAAAATATTATTAGAAAAAGTAAATATTCCTGGAATCAAAACCTACGAAGTATATCGCCAAAATGGTGGTTATACTTCTGTAGAAAAAGCCTTGAAAACATTGACACCTGACGAAGTGGTTGAAGAAGTGAAAACTTCAGGATTACGAGGTCGTGGTGGAGCAGGATTTCCAGCAGGAATGAAATGGAGTTTTATTGACAAAAAATCAGGAAAACCAAGACATTTAGTTTGCAACGCCGATGAATCAGAGCCGGGAACTTTCAAAGATCGTTATTTGATGGAACACATTCCTCATTTATTGATTGAAGGAATGATTACTTCCAGTTTTGCTTTGGGTGCAAACCTTTCCTATATCTATATTCGTGGAGAATATATGTGGGTATACAAAATTCTTGAAAAAGCTATCAACGAGGCAAAAGCTGCAGGTTGGTTAGGAAAAAATATTTTAGGAACCGGATACGACTTAGAAGTATATGTTCATTGTGGTGCCGGAGCCTACATTTGTGGAGAAGAAACCGCATTAATAGAGTCATTGGAAGGAAAAAGAGGAAATCCTCGAATCAAACCACCATTTCCAGCAGTTTCAGGACTTTGGGCAAACCCAACAGTTGTGAACAATGTCGAAACTATTTCAGCTGTGCCTTGGATTGTGAACAATTCAGGCGAGGAATATGCTAAAATTGGTTTGGGAAGATCTACTGGAACCAAATTAATTTCCGCTTCGGGACATATTAAAAATCCTGGAGTTTATGAAATTGAAATGGGATTGAGCGTTTATGAATTTATGAATTCGGACGAATATTTAGGAGGAATGAGTTCTGACAGACCATTGAAAGCCTTTATTCCAGGAGGATCATCTGTTCCGGTTTTACCAGCACATTTAATATACAAAACAGCCAATGGCGACGACCGTTTAATGACTTACGAAAGTTTGAGCGACGGTGGTTTTGCAACTGGTTCAATGTTAGGTTCGGGAGGATTTATCGTTTATAACGACACTTCTTGTATCGTGCGAAATACTTGGAATTTCTCTCGTTTTTACCACCACGAAAGTTGTGGACAATGTTCGCCTTGCCGTGAAGGAACAGGTTGGATGGAAAAAGTATTACACAGAATTGAAAACGGTCACGGCCGTGAAGAAGATATCGATTTGCTTTTGAGCATTCAAAGTAAAATCGAAGGAAACACGATTTGTCCATTGGGTGATGCAGCAGCTTGGCCAGTGGCAGCAGCGATTCGTCACTTTAGAGATGAATTTGAATACCATATTCGTTTCCCAGAAAAAATAAAAAATAGAGACCATTTTGTTGCAGAACCTTTTGAAAGTGTAAAGCATTTAGTTTCTAAAGTAACAGTATAAAGACAAGAATTTACTACAATGAAAGTAACCATAGACGGTCAAGCGATTGAGGTAGAACCAGGAACAACGATCCTGCAAGCAGCCAGAATGATTGGAGGAAAAGTAGTTCCGCCAGCGATGTGCTACCATTCTAAACTAAAAGGAAGCGGTGGAAAATGCCGTTGTTGTTTGTCGGAAGTTTCCAAAGGAAGCGAAGCCGACCCAAGACCAATGCCAAAATTGATGGCATCTTGCGTAACAGGTTGTCAGGACGGAATGGAAGTAAAAACAAAATCTTCGCCAAGAGTTCAAGAAGCTCAAAAAGCGGTGACAGAATTTCTGTTGATTAATCACCCTTTGGATTGTCCAGTTTGTGATCAAGCAGGAGAATGTGATTTGCAGAATTTAAGTTTCGAACACGGAAAATCTGAAAGTCGTTATATAGAAGAAAAAAGAACTTTTGAACCAGAAGATATTGGTCCGAATATTCAATTGCATATGAATCGTTGTATTCTTTGCTATCGTTGCGTGATGGTTGCTGACCAAATTACAGACAACCGAGTTCACGGAGTGATGGACAGAGGCGATCATTCGAACATTTCAACTTGTGTTTCGCACGCCATTGACAACGAGTTTTCAGGAAATATGATTGATGTTTGTCCAGTTGGCGCTTTGACTGACAAGACTTTTAGATTCAAATCAAGAGTTTGGTTCAACAAACCTTATGATGCTCACAGAGATTGCCCAACTTGTTCCGGAAAAACCACGGTTTGGATGTTTGGCGACGAAATTCAAAGAGTAACGGGAAGAAAAGACGAGTTCCACGAAATAGATGAATTCATTTGCAACAGTTGTCGTTTTGACCATAAAGACGTAAACGACTGGATTATTGAAGGACCAAGAGCCTTTGAAAAAGATTCGGTTATCAATCAAAACAAACACTTTGGTAAATTAGAAAAAGTTCAAATCAATACCGAAGAGACAATTCTTTTAGGCAGAGAACAAGACAGAAAAAAAATAAGTATGTCCGAGATTGATTACAACGAAAAAATAGATGGTAACCCAGTAAATTCTAAAAAAAATGGATAGTACATTTATTATAGAAAAAAGTGTTGTAATCCTTGTCGTGTTTGCCTTTACAATGGTAATGGCAATGTATTCAACTTGGGCTGAACGAAAAGTAGCCGCTTATCTTCAAGATAGAGTTGGTCCAAATCGCGCAGGTTGGGGAGGATTGTTTCAACCTCTTGCTGATGGTTTAAAATTGTTTGCTAAAGAAGAATTTTCTCCAAATACTCCCAATAAATTTTTATTCTTGGTTGGACCTGGAATTGCAATGGGAACCGCTTTGATGACCAGTGCCGTAATTCCTTGGGGCGATAGATTTCACCTTTTTGGAAGAGATATTTTACTTCAAGCTACTGATA
>JAEMQE010000256.1 GCA_022758945.1 Lentimicrobium sp.
AAATAATCTTCTTGCAAATGATAACGAATTCTATCGTGCAAACGGTTCGGTCTTCCTTGCCAAAACTCCACTTCTACTGGACGAATCAAAAATCCTCCCCAATATTTTGGTCTTGGTATTTCCTTTCCTTCAAAATCTTTTTCCAATTGTTTCAACCCTTCTTCCAGAACAGCTCTGGATGGAATTACTTCGCTTTGATTCGAAACAATGGCACCAAGTTTACTTCCAGTAGGTCGGGATTCAAAATAGCCATCGGAAAGATTTTCTGAAATTTTCTCTGCGATTCCTTTTATAATGACTTGGCGTTCTAGAGAAGACCAGAAAAAAGAAAGACAAACATTAGGATTATTGGCAATAGCCCTACCCTTTTCCGAATTGTAATTAGTATAAAAAATAAATCCTTCGTAGGTAAATTGTTTCAAAAGCACCACTCTCGCCTTTGGAAAACCATCCAGCCCAAAAGTCGAAACTGTCATTGCATTGACTTCGTCATCTCCGCCAAAATCTTCTACTTCGTGAAACCATCTATTGAATAAATTGATAGGATCTTCCGGAATATTAGTTTCCAAAAGTTCGCTTTTTTCGTAAGATTTTCTGTAATTGCTTAGGTCTTCCATTATTTTATTTCAATATAGTAATGCAAAAATAAACAAACTAATTCTCATTTATTAAATCAAAAATCAAATGATTTCCCGTCATCGGCTAAAAGGATATTCGGAAAAATAGTTTCTCCTTGTTCTTTAAAGAGTTCAATGCTGTCGTATCGCGTAGAATAATGTCCCATCATCAGTTGCTTGACGTTGGCTTTTAAAGCAATAGTTGCGGCTTCTTTAGCTGTGGAATGCATCGTTTTTCCTGCCAAAATTTCTTCTGAATCTAGAAAAGTAGATTCGTGATACAATACATCGACTTCTTTTATATAAGGGATAATGCTTTCGTCATAAGCTGTATCCGAACAAAATGCATAACTCTTCGCCGGAATTGGATCAAATGTCAATTTATGGTTTTCAATAACCCGCCCGTCATCTAAAGTGATGTCTTTTCCGTTTTTTATTTTTTGGTAATAACATTTGTCGATTTCGTAGTTTTGAACGGCATTTAAATCTAATTTTCTATCGCCAACTTTTTCCTGAAACAAAAAACCATTGGTGTAAACCCTATGTTTTAAAGGAATTGTTTTGACGATTACTTTGTCGTCTTCAAAAAGAATTTCACTTTCTTTGGATTCTAATTCGTGGAAAAACAACCCATAATTGGGCCAAGAATTCGATAATCGCAATTGCAAATTGATGATTTCCTTAATCCCTTTTGGACCATAAATATGCAAGTCGGTTGTTCGATTGAGTAACATAAAAGTGGAAACCAAGCCCACCAAACCAAAAAAATGATCTCCGTGTAAATGCGAAATGAAAATATGATTGATTCTCGAAAACCGGATTTTATTTTTGCGCAACTGCACTTGCGTTCCTTCACCACAATCAATTAGAAACAGCCTATTTCTGATTTCTAAAACCTGGGAAGTGGGATTCGTAAAAGTTCTTGGAGTTGCTGCATAACAGCCGAGGATGGTTAAATTCATTATCAGTGTTCAATGTTCAGTGTTCAGTGGCAGTATTCAGATGCTTGCTGTTTCCCCCTTTGGGGGTTAGGGGGCTTAAAACCCCAAATCTCTTTCAATTTCCTCCATCTCAATAATATCGTGCGCTTCAAGTAATGATCGAACCACATCGAGTTTATCTGAAACGGCATTATGGTCAAGGTCAGAAGTAACTATAACAAATGATTTTTTGGCTTTTTTATGAGTTTTTGAAAGCGGCATAAAACTATTAATTTGTTTTACCGAAAGGTCTTTATGCATTCTAATATCAATAATGATATTATATTTTTCAAAAGATTTATACTCGTGAGTTACTTTCATCAAATATGAAACCAAATCACCTTGCGTGTCTTTTATACAAACAGTATGTCCTTTTTGATCTACTTTCATTGAATTGAAAATTAAAGTATTGCTAATTTAAAAAGAAAATTTGGGTTATTGTGAATTCGAGCGTTCGAATGTTTACTGAATTTTTGAAGCCAACAAATAAATTACTGCCATTCTAATCGCAACTCCATTTTCAACCTGATTCAAAATCACCGATTGTTTTGAATCTGCCACATCTGATGTGATTTCAACTCCGCGATTTATTGGGCCTGGGTGCATAATTATTATTTCCTTGTTCAGCGAATCTAGTAAGGTTTTGTCCAATCCGTATTGTTGGGTATATTCACGAGTAGATGGAAAAAAATTCACGTCCATTCTTTCGTTTTGAACGCGAAGCATATTCGCAACGTCACACCATTCTAAAGCTTTGCGTAAATTGGGTTCCACCGTAACTCCAAGAGAATCTATATGTCTTGGAATGAGTGTTTTTGGTCCGCAAACTTTAACTTCGGCACCTTGCATTTGCAAAGCATAGATATTCGAAAGTGCTACTCTAGAGTGTAAAATATCACCAACAATCACCACTTTTTTTCCGGCTACATCGCCTAGTTTTTCTCTTATAGAATAACTGTCTAATAAAGCTTGGGTTGGATGTTCGTGTGCTCCATCACCAGCATTTACAATACTTGCTTTCACGTTTTGCGACAAGAAATGAGCTGCTCCGGGACTGGAATGTCGCATTACCACCATATCGACTTTCATCGAAAGAATATTATTTACGGTATCAATCAGGGTTTCTCCTTTTTTAACAGATGATTGTGCCGCCGAAAAGCTAATTACGTCAGCCGACAAACGTTTTTGGGCTAATTCAAAGGAAAGTTTGGTTCTGGTACTATTTTCGAAAAAGATGTTGGCAATCGTGATGTCTCGAAGTGAAGGCACTTTTTTTATAGGACGATTAATGACTTCTTTAAAATGATCGGCGGTTTCAAAAATAAGGTCAATATCTTTTTTGTTGATATATTTTATTCCCAATAAATGATTTACACTTAACTCGCTCATTTTACTCTTATTTATTAATTAAATAAACGGCATCTTCACCGTCTTGTTCCTTCCAACACACCTTTACTTTCTCGTCGTTGATAGCATCAACCTGACGACCGCGATAATCGGGTTGAATGGGCAAATGACGGCTAAAACGACGGTCAATCAGCACTAACAATTCAATCTCCGATGGTCTTCCAAAAGACTGAATGGCTGTCAAAGCCGATCGAATGCTGCGACCGGTATATAAAACATCGTCAATGAAAACGACTTTTTTATTTTCTACGATAAAATCTATCTGGGTTCTGTTGGCTTCTAATGGTTTGTTGGTTCTGCGAAAATCATCTCTAAAGAAAGTGATGTCTAAATATCCCAAAGCAATTTTTGGAATTTTATATTCTTTTTCCAACAAATCTTTTAATCGCTCTGCCAGGAAAGTACCTCGTGGTTGAATTCCAATTAAAATGGTATCCGAAAAATCAAGATGTTTTTCGATTAACTGACAGGCCAAACGATGCAGAATGATATTGACTTCTTTTGAAGTGAGCAATATTTTTTGACTCATAATGAAGTGTTGTTTGGAATGTAAAGATATAATTTTTTTGTCAAACGACGAATTTGATTCTTTGAAAAATGAAAACAGAAAATGTTTATAATTAAATTTCCAGTCTTTACAAGATAGAACTGATTTTATTACTTTTGAAAATATCGATTTTACTAATCCCTTTAGGGATTCAATTTGGGTAGAAAAAAAATTATCGTTAATCTATTAAGTCCCGTAGGGACGACATAAAATGGCAAACACCTACACACAAATTCACGTACAATTCGTTTTTGCGGTAAAATATCGCAATGGTTTAATACAACCATCAATCAAAGCAGAATTATACCAATATATTTCAGGAATTTTAAAACCTCATAATCATAAATTATTAGCCATAAACGGAATGCCTGACCACATTCACATATTTATTGGAATGAGACCAACACAATCCATTTCGGATTTAATGCAAGACATCAAAGGAAATTCATCAAAATGGATAAATGAAAAGAATTTTTTGAAAATAAAATTTGAATGGCAAGAAGGTTATGGTGCTTTTTCCTATTCAAAATCACACGTTAATAATGTAATCGATTATATCAAAAATCAAGAAGAACATCATAAAAAAGAATCCTTTAGAGATGAATATTTGAAATTTTTAAAGGCTTTTGAAATTGAATATGACGAGCGTTATATTTTCAAAGACCTAATATAATATCATCCCTAAAGGGATTTTGCTATTGTGGAAATAATAATTTTCTACCCGAATTAAACCCCTAACGGGGTTACTCAATAAAAAAACCCGCTACATCACAGCGGGAAATCTTATATCTAATATTGTAATTCGTATATTTAAGAATACATCTTCGTTCTCAATTCCTGAACTTTTTCATCATCAAGATAATCATCGAATGTCATATATCGATCAATCGCACCATTTGGTGTCAATTCGATAACTCTATTAGCCACAGTTTGTGAAAATTCGTGATCATGTGTCGTGAAAATTACTGAACCTTTAAAGTTTTTAAGTGAATTATTAAATGCCGTAATCGACTCTAAATCCAAGTGATTCGTTGGCTCATCAAGCATTAAAACATTGGCACGTTGCATCATCATTCGGGACAACATACATCTTACTTTTTCGCCACCGGACAAAACTCTACAGGTTTTCAACGCTTCCTCTCCAGAGAAAATCATTTTCCCCAAGAAACTACGAATATTCACTTCATCACGCTCTTCTTCAGTTTTTACCCATTGACGCAACCAGTCCACCAATGAATCATCACTTTCGAAAAACGAATGGTTTTCTACTGGCAAATAGGCCTGTGTTGTAGTAACTCCCCAATCGTAAGTTCCTGAATCTGCTTTTTGATTTCCGTTTAGTATTTCATAGAAAGCAGTTGTTGCACGTGAATCCTTAGAAAAAAGCACAATTTTATCGCCTTTGGCCATATTCAAATCAACGCCTTTAAACAAAATGTCTCCATCTACAGAAGCGCTTAAATTTTGCACATTCAAAATCTGGTCACCAGCTTCACGCTCTTGGTCAAAAATAATCGCAGGATAACGACGACTGGATGGTTTAATTTCGGAAATATTCAATTTAGAAATCATCTTTTTACGAGAAGTAGCTTGTTTAGATTTGGCCACATTCGCAGAAAAACGACGGATAAATTCTTCTAATTCCTGTTTCTTTTCTTCTGCTTTCTTGTTTTGTTGCGCACGTTGTTTTGCTGCTAATTGGCTGGATTCATACCAGAAAGTATAGTTCCCAGAATAATGGTTTATCTTGCTGAAATCAATATCAGAAATATGAGTACAAACGGCATCCAAAAAGTGTCTGTCGTGAGAAACTACGATTACCGTATTTTCATAATTGGCCAAGAAATTTTCTAACCAAGCGATGGTCTCAAAATCCAAATCATTAGTAGGCTCATCCATAATAAGCAAATCAGGATTTCCAAAAAGGGCTTGCGCCAAAAGCACTCGAACTTTCGTTTTTCCTTCCAAATCTCCCATTAAAGTGTAGTGGTTTTCTTCGGTGATTCCAAGATTAGAAAGCATTGAAGCTGCATCTGACTCAGCATTCCAGCCATTCAATTCTTCGAATTGTACTTGCAACTCCCCTATTCTATCGGCATTTTCATCGGAATAATCCAAATACAAAGCATCCATTTCAGTTTTAATTTTGTGCAAAACCTTGTTACCCATCATCACTGTTTCTAGAACTGTATGTTGGTCAAACATATTGTGGTTTTGGTTCAAAACCGACATCCTTTTTCCGGGTTCCAAATGAATATTTCCGGATGTAGGATCCATTTCACCGGCAATTATTTTTAGAAAAGTTGATTTCCCAGCTCCGTTGGCTCCAATAACTCCATAAATATTTCCGTTGGTAAAAACCGTATTTACTTCATCAAACAAAATTCTTTTGCCAAACTGAACTGATAAATTATTAATAGATAACATAAATTGTATTTTATAAAATTTTTGCAAAAGTACAAATAAATGTCCCATTTTTAACACATAAAAAAGCATTTTAGAATAAAGTATCCTAAAGTCAAATTACACATTGTTGAACAAATAATGCTGTTCGTTTATATTTCACAATATTTGTCGCAAAATATTTTTTTTTAATTCACTTTCCCAATATATTTACTGTCTTCAAATTATATAAAATAATTTACCTTAAACTATTAACCAATTTACAATTATGAGTTCAGAAAATTCAAAAACCAAATGGGGACAATTTATTCCCTTAGCAACTGTCTTCTTCTTTTGGGGATTCGTAGCAGCCAGTAACGACATTTTAATTCCAGTATTCAAAAAAGCATTCGACTTGACTCAAGGTCAAAGCCAATTCGTGTCAATTGCTTTTTATATTTCTTATACAGTGGGTTCCTTACTATATATGGGAGTTTCTTTATTAATGAAACAAGATTTAGTTAATAAAATTGGCTATAAAAATGGACTGGCATTAGGATTAGTAATTTCTGCCCTTGGAACTTTATTGTTTTATCCAGCAGCGAATACTGGTTCATATCCTTTAATGCTTGCGGGTTTATTCACGGTAGGTTTAGGATTTTCTTTGCAACAAACAGTTGCTAACCCATTAGCAATTGCATTGGGACCTATAACAACTGGAGTTCAACGATTAACATTGGCAGGTGGAATAAATAATTTAGGAACCACCATTGGACCACTAATTGTAAGTTTTGCGATTTTTGGAGCTGCTGCAACCGGAAACACTGATATGAGCATTGAAAGTGTTAAAATTCCTTATTTAGTATTGGGATTAGCATTCTTGCTTGTAGCTGTTTTATTGAAATTTTCTTCATTACCAGAACATCCTGAAACAATAGTTGAATCTGCTGAAGATGCAGCTTCTGCAAAAAATTCAGCATTGCAATATCCTCAACTAGTAATGGGAATGATTGCTATTTTCCTTTATGTGGGTGTCGAAGTTTCTACGGCAAGCAACTTGCCGGCTTATATGCAAAGTAAATTAGGCTTTGCTATTGGTGATATTGCACCTTATATTTCATTGTATTGGGCGAGTTTAATGATAGGTCGTTGGACTGGAGCTGTTGAAGCTTTTACCGATAATATGACGACTCAAAAAGTATTGCGTTTCTTGGCTCCATACTTAGCCTTCGGCGTTTTCTTACTTGTAAATGCAATTGCAAAACACGATTTAAGACCTTTCTATGTGTATGCATTAATTATTTTGGTATTAATTGCTGCCGATATGGCCAGTAAAGGAAATCCTGCAAGAATGTTACTGATTTTTGCTTCTTTGGGAATTGTAGCCTTATTGACAGGTATTTCAACCAGCGGAATGATAAGTGTTTATGCTTTCACCAGCGTTGGGTTATTTTGTAGCACACTATGGCCTTGTATCTTTACTCTAGCAGTAAGCGGATTAGGAAAACACACCAGTCAAGGGAGCAGCTTCTTAATTATGATGATTATGGGTGGAGGAATTGTAAGTTGGACACAAGGATTTGTTTCTGACAGTATTGGAATCCAAAGTAGCTATATTGTTGGGGTAGTATGTTTTGCTTATTTAGCATTTTATGCCTGGAAAGTAAGCGGAATTCTAAGAACTCAAGGGATTGATTTTGATAAAAAAATCAGTGGAGGTCACTAATAATAAATAACATAATAATAAAAGAGGCCGTCCAAAAAATATTTTGGACAGCCTCTTTTGCAATATAAAAAAAGGACTCGTTTTCACGAATCCTTTTTTTATTTTACAATCAATCTAAACTGATTGTTCTTCTTTCTTTTTTGCTTTTCTTTCTTTATATGCTTCCCAAGTCGCTCCGCCAACCCAATAGGATACGAAACCAACTAAGAAAAACATTAACCAAAACCCTATTGTAAGGACGGTTAAGAAAAGTAAAAAGCCTAAATACTGTGTAAAATCAAACATTTTTTCCGGAATTTTTGAATGTAGCCACAAATGTATGTTTTATATTTTTTCTTACCAATAAATAGTTGATAATATTTTTTTAAAAGCACAGTAATCCGTAAATTTGGACAACAATTTTGAAAACTGATTTGTCATTTCGACGAAGGAGAAATCCCAATAAACGAGAGCAAATAAGTTGAGATTTTTACTTCTTAGAAATGACAAAACAATAAATAATAGAAATTAAATATTTAACAAAATGAAATACAGAATAGAAAAAGACACGATGGGTGAAGTGCAAGTTCCTGCTGATAAATATTGGGGAGCACAAACAGAACGTTCCAGAAACAACTTCAAAATTGGTCCTTCGGCTTCAATGCCAAAAGAAATTATTGAAGGTTTTGCCTACTTAAAAAAAGCAGCAGCTTACGCCAATTGTGATTTGGGAGTGCTTCCTATCGAAAAACGCGATGCTATTGCAGCCGTTTGTGACGAAATCTTGGCAGGAAAACTAGCCGATGAATTTCCGTTGGTAATTTGGCAAACAGGTTCAGGAACACAAAGCAATATGAACGTGAATGAAGTCGTTGCCAATCGTGCTCAAGTATTAAAAGGATTTGCTATTGGCGAAGGCGAACAATTCATCAAAGCTAATGATGATGTGAACAAATCACAATCTTCGAACGATACGTTCCCAACCGGAATGCACATTGCAGCTTACAAAGCTGTTGTAGAAACCACAATTCCTGGTGTCGAAAAATTGAGAGACACGCTTCAGGTAAAAGCAGCCGAATTTAATAATGTAGTAAAAATTGGTCGTACCCATTTAATGGATGCCACTCCATTGACATTAGGACAAGAAATTTCAGGATATGCTGCGCAGTTGAGTTATGGATTGAAAGCTGTGAAAAATACATTGGCACACTTATCAGAAGTGGCTTTGGGTGGAACTGCTGTTGGAACTGGATTAAACACGCCTGCAGGATACGATGTAAAAGTGGCCGAATATATTGCCAAATTCACTGGACATCCTTTTGTAACTGCTCCCAACAAATTCGAAGCTTTGGCGGCTCACGATGCTATTGTAGAAACTCATGGAGCTCTAAAACAATTGGCAGTTTCCTTAAACAAAATTGCAAATGATGTTCGTATGTTAGCTTCCGGACCACGCTCAGGAATTGGAGAAATTCATATTCCCGAAAACGAACCCGGTTCCTCAATTATGCCGGGAAAAGTAAACCCAACACAATGCGAAGCTTTAACAATGGTTTGCGCGCAAGTGATGGGAAATGATGTGGCAATAGCTGTTGGAGGAATGCAAGGTCATTATGAATTGAACGTCTTCAAACCTTTGATGGCGGCTAACTTCCTTCAATCGGCAAGATTGTTGGGCGATGCTTGCTTGTCTTTTGAAGAACATTGCGCTAGAGGAATTGAACCCAATTACAAACGTATTGAAGAATTGGTCAACAATTCCTTGATGCTGGTTACAGCTTTGAATACTAAAATTGGCTATTATAAATCAGCTGAAATCGCTCAAACCGCACACAAAAACGGAACTACTTTGAAAATTGAAGCCGTTCGTTTGGGTTATGTAACACCCGAAGATTTTGATGCTTGGGTAAAACCTGAAGATATGGTGGGAAGCTTGAAATAGTTATAAATTTTGATAAAAAAAACCTGCAATTTGAAGTTGCAGGTTTTTTTTGTACTGATTTTTATTAACTCGAAAGCAATCCATAAACCTGATTGGCAATTTCGATTTCTTCATTAGTTGGAACTACCAAAATTTTAGTTTTCGAATGCTGAGTATTGATTTCTCTGATTTCTTTGGAACGCATATCATTTTTAGAATCATCGAGTTCTATCCCATAATACTCCATATCAGTACAAACCAACTTTCGCATATAGGATGAATTTTCTCCAATTCCGGCTGTGAAAATAATCGCATCCAAACCATTTAAAGCAGCTGTATAAGAACCAATATATTTTTTGATTCGGTAAGCATTCATTGCCAAAGCCATTTGACAGTCTTTATTTCCTTGTCCAGCCTGAGATTGAA
>JAEMQE010000228.1 GCA_022758945.1 Lentimicrobium sp.
TTACAACAAAATGCAAAGCAGACTTATTTTACAAAAAAAACTACATTTTGAGTCAAAATTAGTTTCAGAGAGTTCTATGGAAGTTTTAAAAGAGTTTGAACAAATAGACACTTTACATGAATCAATTTGAAATTTGGTTAGCCGATTTAAATCCTCAAATTGGCACCGAAGCTGGAAAAGTGAGACCAGTGGTAATTGTTCAAACTAACTTTTTGAACGAAATAGCACATCCTTCAACCATTATTTGTCCAATTACAACCAAACTAAACAACGAATCGGATGTTTTAAGAATCCGAATTAATAAAGATAGTTGCGGCTTAAACGAGAATAGCGATATTATGATTGACCAAATTCGAGCCATCGATAATTCGAGATTTATAAAAAAAATTGGATTTATAACCAATGATATGAAATCGAAAATCAAAGAAAATATAATGAATGTTTTAGATTTTTAATTAGAGAAACAAATGAGCAAAGTAGCCGTAATAATGGGAAGCATATCCGATATGCCAGTAATGCAAGAAGCCATTGACATCCTAAAAGGTTTTGATATAGAAACAGAAGTCGATATCGTTTCGGCACACAGAACACCCGAAAAATTATTTGATTTTAGCAAAAACGCCCATACTCGAGGCATTTCAGTAATTATTGCCGGCGCTGGCGGGGCGGCACATTTGCCAGGGATGGTAGCTTCAATGTCACCACTTCCTGTGATTGGCGTTCCGGTAAAATCCAGTAATTCTATCGATGGTTGGGACAGCATTTTGTCTATTTTGCAAATGCCGGGCGGCGTTCCCGTGGCAACAGTTGCACTAAACGGTGCGAAAAATGCCGGAATTCTGGCCGCTCAAATCATTGGAACTTCTGACAAATGTATTTTAGATAAAATCGTTCTTTATAAAGAAGGTTTGAAAGATACAGTCAATAAATCATCAGAAAAATTAAACAAATAAGTCCTGAACGACTAAGGAATAAAAAAAACAAACCTATAAGGTTTTTAAAACCTTATAGGTTTAAATAAAAAACCATGAGCATATTAACACATCATTTCAATACAAAACACAATACTGCACCTTTTTCTAAAATTAACAACGAAGACTTTCTTCCCGCTTTTAAAAAAGGAATTGAACTAGCAAAATCCGAAATTAACGGAATTGTAAATAATCCTATTCAACCTACTTTCGAAAATACGATTGAAGCCTTGGCTTTTAGCGGTGATATTTTGGATCGTATTTCAAGTATCTTTTTCAACCTGAATTCGGCAGAAACGAGTGACGAAATGCAAAAAACAGCACAGGAAGTTTCGCCATTATTGTCCGAATTTGGAAATGACGTTCGCCTTAATCTGGAGTTGTTTGCAAGAGTAAAAGCAGTTTATGAACAAAGAGAAAAATTGAACCTCAACCCGGAACAAACTACACTTTTAGACAAAAAATATAAAAGTTTCGCCAGAAACGGAGCCAATTTACCCGAAGACAAAAAGAACCAATTGCGCGAAATCGACAAGGAATTATCAAAGTTGAGTTTGCAGTTTGGCGAAAATGTTTTGGCAGAAACCCACGCTTTCGAATTGCATATTACAGACGAAAATGATTTGGCTGGATTGCCTGAAGGAACTCGGGAAGCTGCTCGTTCTTTGGCGAAAAGCCAAGAAAAAGAAGGTTGGATTTTCACCTTGGATCATCCCAGTTATATTCCTTTTGTGACCTATGCCGACAATCGTGAATTGCGCAAGAAAATGGCAATTGCCTTTGGCGCAAGAGCTTTCCAGAACAATGAATTCGACAATCAGGAAATTGTTCTGAAAATTGCAAAACTGCGTTTTGAAAGAGCACAAGTTTTGAGTTATAAAACGCATTCCCATTTTGTTCTCGAAGAACGAATGGCAGAAAATCCAGAGAAAGTAATTTCGTTTTCGAATGATTTATTGGCCAAAGCCAAACCCGCAGCCGAAAAAGAATTTGCACAATTAGCGGCTTTCGCCAAGGAATTGGATGGAATTGAGCAACTCGAAAAATGGGACGGTGCCTATTATTCGGAGAAATTGAAACAACAATTATTCAGTTTAGACGATGAAATACTGAAACCCTATTTCCAGTTGGAGAAAGTTTTGGACGGTGCTTTCACAGTCGCACAAAAATTATATGGAATCACGTTCGAAGAGATTTTCGAAGTGGACAAATACCACGAAGACGTGAAAACCTACGAAGTAAAAGATGAAGACGACCAATTAGTAGCGGTTTTCTATGCCGATTTCTTCCCGAGAAAAGGCAAACGAAACGGCGCTTGGATGACGTCTTTCAAATCGCAATACATCAAAAAAGGAATCAACGAAAGACCGCATATTTCGAACGTTTGTAATTTTACAAAACCAACAGAAACCAAACCATCTTTATTAACATTCAACGAAGTGACGACTTTATTTCACGAATTTGGCCACGCTTTGCACGGGATGTTGGCCAATACTACTTATCCAAGTTTATCGGGAACATCGGTTTATTGGGACTTTGTAGAATTGCCAAGCCAGATTATGGAAAACTGGTGTTACGAACCGGAAGCCTTGGCTTTGTTCGCTTATCACTATGAAACTGGCGAAATGATTCCGCAAGAATATGTCGAAAAAATCAAAGAAAGTGCCAGTTTTCAGGAAGGAATGGCGACTTTGCGTCAAATTAGTTTTGGATTATTAGATATGGCTTTCCATAGTAACAATCCAACAGAAATTACAGATGTAAAAGCTTTTGAAAAAACAGCTTTTGAAGGCACCACTTTATACCCAGACGTTGCCGAAAATTGTATGTCGGTTTCCTTTTCTCATATATTTCAAGGCGGTTATTCTTCAGGCTACTACAGCTACAAATGGGCCGAAGTGCTCGATGCCGATGCTTTTGCTTATTTCCAAGAAAAAGGAATTTTCAATAAGGAAGTGGCAACAAAATTTAAAGATAATGTGCTTTCTAAAGGTGGAACGGAATTGCCAATGGAATTGTATAAACGCTTCCGAGGACAGGAACCAAAACCCGATGCTTTGTTGAAGCGAGCGGGATTGATATAGATTATTGATTTCAGATTGCAGATTAACGAATTCTGATTTCAGATTTAAACCGATGTAGAAATCCATCGGTTTTTTAATTTTAGAAATTAATAATTTCGACAGATTCATTTGGCGGTTTCATCCAATAAACATTGAATAAATCTTTTGGATATATTTTTTCAAATTCAGGATAACCATTTCTCAAGAGTTTAAGTTTTATAAAATCCTTTCCCAATTCTAAAACCTCCAATGTTTGAATACTAAAAATTGCAAAATAGCAATGTGCTATGTAAGATTTCAATACGAAACAATAACTTTTTTGATTTCTAATAATACTTGGATAAATTAACCCATCAGTTTCTATAATTGCTCTTTCTTTATTGGTCCCATTTGTTAAAAAAATATGAGCAATTGCAATACTTAACTTATATTTATACAACTCATTATCTCCAACATTTTGATGAAATAACTTATCTAAAAAATCTTCAATTTCATATTGACTTTGATCTAATGTATAATTTTCAAAAGGTAATTCTAGTTCTGGTATTTTAATTAAATAGGCTTTGCCAACTGGGTTAATTCTAAATTCAGGTTTGTTTTGAGTATATAAGTTTTTAAAATTTGTAACTGTAATAAAGTCACCAATCACGGGTTTAATTTCAAGAATAGCAGTTATAAAATCACTTGAGCAATAAAACATAGTTTCATTTTCATTATTGCATCTACCCATTTTGGCATTTTCAATCGGTGGGTTCCAAAATTCTTTTTCGTTACTAAATTCGAACAAAGTTCCATCCACTAAATTACCTTTAACATTGTTATGCTTCCTTGCACGATATAATCCATTAAATGTAAAAGATGTAAAAATATCAGTCGTATATCTCTTATCCAACATTATTTGACTAATCTCTTCTTTCAAAGTTGCTATATCTTTCTCTTTACTATCTTTAATTAATTTTTCAAAATCCATTTTTGATTATATTATAAAATTAAAAGCATCAACCACCACAAAATTGGTAAACTTTCCACCCAAAAAGAAGTATAATATTTGGATCTTTTTTCATTGGCAAAAGCCAAGGCAATCGCAATAACACAACTCAATAAGAATGACGAATATTGACTATTGTACTTGATATTGCCATTGAAATTGATATTGCTATTTAAAATTTCCAGTAACCCAAAAGCCATCAACAAGAAATAACCCAACATTTTAGTCTTCTTCACTCCTATTTGCTGCGGCACGGTTTGCAAATAAGGGTCGTCTTTGGCCAAATCGATGATTTCAAAAATCAGAATCAATACAAAAATCAGAATAAAACGTTGAATACATTTGAGATAAAAATCCCAAGTTATGGCAATTTCAGCATTTAAAATAGGCAAAACAACGGTTACTCCTACCCAACACAGCGCCACAATATAAATTTTTACACCAGCCCAATTTCGGGCATTTTTCCAATTTGGAAAGAATGGAAGCGTGTATAAAATTGTCACAAAAAAAACTCCAACGGAAACAATTTGGGTAATTCTTTGCAATTGAAAAAAATAAAAACCAACCGCCGAAAGTGATAGAAAACTTAAAAACACAATTGCTTTAAATTCCAGTCGGATTTTATTTTTTTTTGCCCGTACCAATGCTTCATATTTGACAAAATTATAGCCCACGATTGTACCAAAAAACGCGAAATACGCCATAAGAAAATCTTTAGAAATGTTGAAGTCAAGCAGGCTTATACGAACTAAGCAATAACAAGACAAAGCCACGTGGATACTGCCATCTATATAAAAATCTACTATTTTTTTGAAAATCTTCATTCGACAAAAATAAGCAACGTTGTTAATAAATATCAATTTTAGTTGAAAGATTCCTAAAAATCAAGGCATTGAACCCCTTTTCTTTTGATAATTATTCATAAATTTGCCGCTTCAAAAAACAACATTGCACTACAATTATGAAAACAAATGCTTTTGCTATTAGACACATTGGACCAAGAGAAAATGATGTTGCACAAATGTTGAAAACAATTGGAGCCGACTCGCTCGAACAATTGATTTCCGAAACTATACCCGATGATATTCGATTAAAAACACCATTAAATTTAGATCCAGCTATGACCGAATATGAGTTTTCGAATCATATTCAACAATTGGGGAATAAAAATAAAATGTTTCAATCCTACATCGGTTTAGGATACAACCAAGCCATTGTTCCCGCTGTAATTCAGAGAAATATTTTTGAAAACCCAGGTTGGTACACTGCCTACACGCCCTATCAGGCTGAAATAGCCCAAGGTCGTTTAGAAGCTATTTTAAATTTCCAAACGATGGTTATCGAATTAACCGGTATGGAAATTGCAAATGCTTCTTTGTTAGACGAAGGAACTGCTGCCGCCGAAGCGATGTCTTTACTATTTGACGTTCGTTCTCGTGAACAAAAGAAAAATAATGTGAATAAATTCTTTGTTTCCGAAGAAATTTTACCCCAAACATTGTCCGTTTTACAAACTCGGTCAGAACCAATTGGCGTAGAATTAGTCATTGGAAACCACGAAAATTTTGATTTTTCAACTGAATTTTACGGAGCAATCTTGCAGTATCCTGGCAAATATGGGCAAGTTCACGATTATACTGATTTCATTGCAAAAGCAGCTTCAAACGAAATAAAAGTAGCCGTAGCTGCCGATATTTTAAGTTTGGCAAAACTAACACCTCCAGGAGAAATGGGAGCTGCTGTTGTTCTTGGGACCACGCAACGTTTCGGAATTCCCTTAGGTTATGGCGGGCCACACGCCGCTTATTTTGCCACAAAAGACGAGTACAAAAGAAGTATGCCAGGAAGAATTATTGGCGTAACCGTGGACACTGACGGAAACCGCGCACTTCGTTTGGCTTTGCAAACACGAGAGCAACACATCAAACGAGACAAAGCAACTTCAAACATTTGTACAGCGCAAGTTTTATTGTCGGTTATGGCAGGAATGTATGCTGTTTATCACGGACCTAAAGGGTTACAATATATTGCCGATAAAGTTCATTCGCTAACCGCAACTTTGTCAAATGAATTAGAGAAATTGGGCATACAACAAACCAACACCGCTTTCTTTGACACTCTTGTAGTGAAGGCTGATGCTAAAAAAGTAAAAACAATCGCTGAACAAAACGAAATTAATTTCTATTATATCGATGACAATACCATTTCCATTTCATTGAATGAAACCACCAGTATTGCCGATTTGAATAAAATAGTTTCCATTTTCGCTTCTGCAAATATTACGCAGGCAGCTACAATTTTGAATCTGACGGAAACCAATCATTTTCCTTCTCATTTAGAAAGAACCTCAAGATTTTTGCAACATGATGTTTTCAATAAATACCATTCAGAAACCGCTTTGATGCGTTATATCAAAATGCTCGAGCGCAAAGATTTATCGTTGAATCATTCGATGATTTCATTGGGTTCTTGTACGATGAAATTGAATGCAGCTGCCGAAATGTTGCCTTTAAGTAATGCCAATTGGAATAACATTCATCCATTTGCACCATTAGATCAAGCACAAGGTTATCAGGAAATGTTATCTAAATTAGAACAACAATTAAATGTTATTACTGGTTTCGCAGGCACTACTTTGCAACCTAATTCTGGTGCTCAAGGCGAATATACCGGATTGATGGTCATTCGTGCCTATCATCAATCTCGAGGTGATCATCATAGAAATATTGCACTAATTCCTTCATCAGCACACGGAACGAATCCAGCTTCGGCAGCAATGGCAGGAATGAAGGTAATTGTTACCAAAACTTTGGAAAACGGAAATATCGATGTGGAAGATGTACGTCAAAAAGCCCTTCAACACAAAGACAATTTAGCTTGTTTAATGGTAACATATCCTTCGACTCACGGTGTTTTTGAAAGTGCCATCAAAGAAATAACACAAATCATTCACGACAACGGTGGCCAAGTTTATATGGACGGTGCCAATATGAATGCTCAAGTAGGATTAACGAATCCTGCAACCATTGGCGCAGACGTTTGCCACCTGAATTTGCACAAAACATTTGCCATTCCACACGGTGGCGGTGGACCTGGTGTAGGGCCAATATGTGTTGCCAAGCAGTTAGTTCCATTTTTACCAACAAATCCTATAATTGCCACAGGTGGTTCAAATCCCATCACAGCCATTTCGGCAGCACCTTGGGGCTCAGCATTGGTTTGCTTGATTTCGTACGGTTACATTTCGATGTTGGGAGCAGAAGGATTAACCAATGCTACAACATACGCAATTTTGAACGCAAACTATATTAAAGAGAAACTAAAAGGTCATTTTCATACTTTATATTCCGGAGAAATGGGCCGTGCGGCTCACGAAATGATCTTAGATTGTCATCCTTTCAAGAAAAACGGAATTGATGTAACTGATATTTCAAAACGATTAATGGATTATGGTTTTCACGCACCAACGGTCTCGTTTCCTGTTCACGACACCATGATGGTTGAACCAACTGAAAGCGAAAATCTAGAAGAATTAGACCGTTTTTGCGATGCTATGATTTCGATTCGTAAAGAAATTGAAGCTTCAAATGTAGAAGACAAAAATAATGTTTTGAAAAATGCTCCACATACTTTAGGCATGCTTACTGCCGATGTTTGGATTTTTCCATACACCAGAGAGCAAGCCGCTTTCCCATTGGATTATATTGCTGAAAACAAATTTTGGCCAACGGTTCGCAGAGCAGATGATGCTTATGGTGACAGAAACTTGGTTTGCAGTTGTGCTCCAATTGAAGCTTATATAGAAAACTAATATACAATTGAAATGTCTCGAGAAATCGGGACATTTTTATTTATAAAACTATGAGAGATATACAAACCCGCGAAGATTTGAACTTATTGATGAGTGAATTCTATTTGAAATTACTTGCTGATAGCAAAATTAATTATTTATTTACAGAAGTAGCGAAAATAGATTTAGAACCTCATTTACTAGACTTAGTCGATTTTTGGGAACAAATTCTCTTTGATAGAGGCAGTTATCAAAAAAATGTGCTCCAAATTCACACGAACTTAAACCAACTATCCAAACTTTCTGAAGTACATTTTGCTATTTGGCTCAACTATTTCAACACCACAATAGACGAAAATTTCGCAGGGCAAACTGCCGAAAATATGAAAACCAGAGCACTCTCAATTGCAACAGTAATGAAAATAAAATTATAACTTTATTGTTATTTTATTTAACAAATTATCAGTATTTAGCCTAAAAGCAAACTATTTAATAATTATATGCACGCATAGTAAATTTTATCTAAAAATCTCATTTTTTATCTCTAAATTAGCCTAATATTATATATTTATTACCAATGAAAATAAAAATAACTGGAGTAGGGAGTTATATTCCCGAAGTAAAAGTCGCCAATATTGATTTTGACAAACACGTATTTTTAAATGAAGACGGCAGTCCTTTTGCCTATCCAAATGAAGTTGTAATAGGAAAATTTAAAAGCATTACCGGAATAGAACAAAGACGCTATGCAGCGCCAGAGCAATGTTCCTCTGATTTGGCTTTTTTAGCTTCACAAAAAGCGATTGAAAATGCAGGAATCGATCCAGAAACCTTAGATTATATCATTTTTGCACACAATTTTGGAGATGTTAAATACGGAACACATCAATCCGATATGATTCCAAGTTTGGCCACACGTGTCAAACATAAATTGCAAATAAAAAATCCAAAATGCGTTGCTTTTGACATCCTTTTTGGTTGTCCAGGTTGGATAGAAGGTGTTCTTCAAGCCAATGCTTTTATCAAATCAGGAATGGCAAAACGCTGCTTGGTGATTGGTTCCGAAACCCTTTCCAGAGTAGTTGATGATCACGATCGCGATTCTATGATTTATTCTGACGGTGCCGGAGCAACTATTATTGAATCCTCAGACGATGAAAGTGGTCTGTTATCCTACGAAAGTGCCACATATGCATATAATGAAGCCGGTTATTTGTTTTTTGGAAAATCATACAATCCAGATTTAGATCCAGATATTAAATATATAAAAATGTTTGGGCGAAAAATATATGAATTCGCATTAAACGAAGTTCCTGCAGCGATGAAAAGCTGTCTTGACAAAAGCGGATTGGATATTGATGATGTGAAAAAAATCCTCATTCATCAAGCCAATGAAAAAATGGACGAAGCCATTATTCACCGTTTTTACAAATTATATGGCAAATCAGTTCCAAAAGATATTATGCCAATGAGCATTCACGAATTGGGAAACAGCAGTGTGGCGACCGTTCCTACTCTTTTCGATTTATTGATTAACGGAAAAATCGAAAATCAGGAAATACATAAAGGAGATGTTATTATCTTTGCATCCGTTGGCGCAGGAATGAATGTCAACGCATTTGTTTATAGATATTAATTTCATTTGAAGCAATTTCCCGCTATACGTTTCAATCCACGCCCAAAAGCGTGGGATTTTCACTGCTATCGGGGCTAAAAAACCAATATGTACGAAAAAACATTTCCGAATAAGAGATTCAAACATACTTTAGAATTTTTAAAAAAACACATTTCCACAACCGAAACCATCTTTGATTTAGGTGTGGAAAATCCTTTTTCTAAAATAATGAAAGCCGAAGGTTTTCAGGTAAAAAATACCACAGGAGAAGATTTAGACAACAATCAAACGGCATTACAAAACGAAAAATATACTGTTTTTACTGCTTTTGAAATTTTTGAACATTTATTAAATCCCTACACGGTATTGGAAAATGTGAAATGTGATAAACTTTTAATTTCCATCCCGTTGCGTTTGTGGTTTTCGCCTGCCTATCGCAGCAAAA
>JAEMQE010000241.1 GCA_022758945.1 Lentimicrobium sp.
GCTAAACCTCTTTGATAGGCAATTTTAGCAGAATCCGTTACTCCCTGAATAAGATAGACATTTCCTAAAAGAAAATTGGCTCTACCGTTTATTGGACTAGCTTTAATAATCGACTTTAACATCGATTTTGCATTTTCATATTGCTCTGCATCAATTGCCTTTCTAGCTTGGGTAACATCTTGGGCAAAGCCAAGAGCAACTGAAGTCAAAAAAACAACGCTAAAAATTTTTAATTTGTTCATCGGTATTATATTAATTTATTTCTTTTCATTACTAATTTCATTTCTAATATTAATTTTTCTACCTGGTATTCTTACGGGCAATAGACCAGATTTCAAAATTATTCTTTGTCCGATATCCCCGGCAACGAACGAAGCAAACCCCATTCCTAACCCAGAATATCCTTGTGCGTTTATGATATACAAATCGCGTGCCAAAGGATATTTGCCTTCGGCAATATTATTTTGACTTGGAGAATAAAAATTATCTCCAGTAGGACTTTTTACACTTAATATATTTACTTTGTCAACATATGCTTGCATATCAGGCATCGGTTGTGACAACCAATTTACTCCTACAACCCCAATCATTCCATTATTTTGAGCAACAAATTTAATCACCTCTTGGTTTGATTTAAACGAATAAACTCCTTTTTCCGGAATTACCTTTATTCCGGCAAGCTCATTCATATAACGCACTGTACTCGAATTGGGATTGTCAAAAACCAAACCTTTAATAGTTGAATTTGGCTTTCCTTGCATAAACTCAATAATACTCTTTAACTCTACTAAAGTGTCTTTATTGCTCTTATTTGAAATGAATGCGATAGCGTCAGTTGCAAATTTAGTAATTTTTGGAGTAATTTTTTTTTGTTCAAAGATTTTATTTTCCTCAATAGTCAAAATTCTGCTCAAAACGGCTATGCCAGACTTTTCTTTAAACAATGAAATAACTACTTCTGATTCAGATTTTGAAACAATTTTAATTTTTGCATCATAAGTACTTTCAAAAATAGCCACTTGATCTTCAATTATTGGCGTCAGGGTCTCATCTACAAAAATAGTAGTTGATCCTTTCAAAATTGATTCTTTGTTATTATTTGTTTGTTCTTTTTGATTACACATTACAAACAAAACACTAACAAATACAAGAATGTAAATATTTTTATTTTTAAACATAGCTATTCATTATTAGAATTATAAACCCTAAATAAACGTATAAACGAATACACAATTAAAACTACTCCAAAGGCGACTCGATACTTAGGCAACATTGCTATTGGGATGCTTTTCCATAACACAAAAATCAAACCTAAAACAAGATAAGCAAGAAATAACAATATTCCCATAACGAAAAGAAACCGCTCTTTGAGCGATTTCTTCTGAATGTTTTTTATTATATTTTTCAAGATTACTCCGCTGATTGGATACTGATTGGTAAACTAAAAGTACATCTTACTTTCTTACCATTTTGTTCGCCAGGAGTCCATTTAGGACATTTGCCTAAAACACGAATAGCTTCTTTTCCTGTGCCATAACCAATATCTCTAAGTACTTTGATATCTGTTAATGAACCATCTTTTTCTACTACAAATGTAACATAAACTTTACCTTTTAGTCCTTCTTCTTCTGGAGCTTGATAATTTTTAGCTACAAAAGCGTTAAACTTATCCATTCCTCCAGGAAAATCTGGTTTAACCTCGATTCCAGCGGTGTTGTAAACAGTGTTGTCTTCTTCTACAACTGCCGCAACTCCTGTTCCTACTGGCTCAACAGTTAATTCAGCATCTGGATCACCTTTTATAGTTTCCTTACCAATGTTTTTATCCTTAATATCTTTGATTACTGCAATCTCTTCAACAACTTCATCTGCTTTAGCAACCACGGGTTTCACAAATTTTACTTGATCTACTTTTGGTGGTGGTGGTGGTGGTGGTGGAAGATTTTCTTTTGGTTTCTCCTTTTTAGGAGGCAACTTTACCGCAGTAATTTTTTCATCTAAAGTTGTTTCATCGGTTTTGTCCGGAATCATACGCATAATTGTAGGTATACTAACAAGAATGACAAAGATTACTGTTCCAATGATAAAGGCTCTAGTGGTATTCTTGGTAACTGATTTTCTCAAATCGTAAGCTCCGTAACTTTTATTACGTCCTTCGAAAACAATATCTAGCCAGTGATTATTTAATAAATCTAATTTCATATTTCTTAATTATTAGGTTATTGGGGCATAAGAATTAATTCTTATTTTCCTTCTAACAATTTGGTTTCTTCAGGTGAAAAATCATTTACAATTGCATAAGTTGGCACATCAACAATCGCCATTTCATCTAATATATCGACTAAATTGCGATAAGTGCATTTCTTACTTGGTTTGATAATCACGATCATTCCGTTTTTAGGTTTCCCTTTTGCTGTTGAATAAGCTAAAACTTTTGCTTTTCTATCTAATAATTCTTTGCGAATCCCTTCTTTTCCATAAATAAAATCTTTAGGCGCAGCTAAAGGTTTAGTTAAAATTCCGACATAACGCACCAGTTTATTGTCCTTTCCTAATAAGATGGTCATCGTACGATTTTCATCGACTTTTATATTCGAATCTGATTTATCATCTTTATCTGGCAACCCCAAATTCATAGATTGTGGTTTAGACAAGGTAGTGGTTAGCATAAAGAAAGTAATTAATAAGAAGGCCAAATCCACCATAGCAGTTAAATCTACTTTTGAGTTTTGTTTTTTACTTCTTACTTTTTTGTCCTTACCGCCTCCACTGTCGCCTGTATTTAATTCAGCCATTTTAGTGTGTATTTTTTAATTAAAAATTCTTTCCTCTTAAACCAGTAACTAAACTAAAGCTATTGATTTTTTGGTCTTGTAAAATATCCATTACTTTATGAATTGATGGATATTCTTCTTTTGCATCCCCTTTTATGGCAATTTGCAATTCCTTATCATTTAATTGAATATTAGCAATACGAGCATTTTGAACCCAGTCTGCTAATTGATTATCAAGTGAATCTTTAGGGACTCCTGGTTGACCCGCTTTACTACGTTCAGCAGTTTTCATTCCAATGAGTTGTTTCAAATTTTGAATTGGAACTCCAATACCTTCCATCAATGCAAATTTAGATTTTTCGTCATCCGTAAATTCAACTCCATATTTTTGACCCATCAATTCGAGGGTTCTTTTACGAACTTCTCTTCCTTTCAAATCGAAAAATACTTTTCCTTTACCAATGGTCAAAGTAGCCAAATCCGTTTCAGGTAATTTGGTTTGTACAGTAGATTGCGGCGTATCCACAGGCAGTGCTTCTGGTATTTTGGCCGTAGCAGTCAAAATAAAAAAAGTAAGCAAAAGAAAAGACACATCACACATAGCCGTCATATCAATAGACACTGCTTTTTTGGACGATTTACCAGCCATTAATTTTATATTTAAATTATTAAAGAATTAGCGCATATAAATACAACGCTAAATACTTAAAAATTATTACTAATTATTTTTGTGTACCTCTAAAGTGTCTGTAAGTATTCACGATAGTATTACCAGCTTCGTCAATAGAATAAGTCAAAGTATCAATTTTTGAAGTGAACAAGTTGTAAACTACAATTGCCAAAGCAGAAGTTGAGATTCCTGTTGCAGTATTGATAAGTGCCTCAGAAATACCATTTGCAAGTCCAGCTGAGTCTGGAGTACCAGCAGCAGACAATGCACTAAATGCTTTAATCATCCCTGTTACAGTTCCTAGCAATCCTGAAAGAGTTCCTAAAGAAACTAAAGTAGAAAGAATAGTCATGTGTTTTTCTAACATTGGCATTTCAAGTGAAGTAGCTTCTTCAATTTCTTTGTGAATTGTTTCTGCAGCAGTTTCACTATCTAAACCTTCTTTTTTAACATCTTGATATTTAACTAACGCTGATCTAATTGCATTTGCAACAGAACCTTGCTGTTTGTCACAAGCTACAATTGCTCCATCAATATCTCCTGATTTGATGCTGTTTTGAACATCACCCATAAATTTATCAAGATTTCCTTTTCCAGCTGCTTTAGAAATTACTGTAAAACGTTCGAAAGAAAAAACAATTACCATTAAAAGTAATCCCATCAAAACTGGTACAATAGGACCTCCTTTGTACACCATTGCTAAATAATTTCCTGGAAGTGGATGACCTGTATTAACTCCTCCTTCAAAATTTGCTCCATCACCCATGATGAAAGTCCAGATTAACCATCCTGAAAGAAGACATAATACAATTATGATTAATGAAATACTTCCTCCTAAACCTGCACCTTTTTCTTTTTTAACGTTTGCCATTTTCTTTAATTTTAATAGTTTTAATAATTTATTTTTTGTTATAATAAACTTTGTTGTGGAGCAAATTTATATTTTTAGTTCAAATAAAAAAACTTTTTTTGCTTTTATTCTAAATATTTTAACTTTACCCAAAAAAAGAGGCTTTTTTTGTTTTGCATTAAATCCAAAAACTTCTCATAAATCGAGTTTTTTACAAAAAAAATACATTGTTTTATGACTTATTGAAATAATATTTCAAACCTTTTTGAAAAATAATTGCAATTAAATATTTTGTCTAACCTTAATTGAAAACGTTATATTTCAACGCAAATCATACCATAAATGTTATATTTACACGTATAAAAAAATAATGGCTTACAAATAAATTTAATCCAAAGACAAATATGAGCAGAAAAGAAGATTTTATAAAGCAAATTAATGATGGTTATCTTTCAAAAGGAGAAAGTATAATTCTTGGCGGAGCCATGCTTGACGGCGAAGCTTTGGCCGATGCACCTATAAAAGTTCCATTAAAAACTTTAAATCGTCACGGATTAATTGCCGGAGCTACAGGAACCGGAAAGACCAAAACCATTCAAGTGCTTTCTGAACAATTATCATCCTTTGGAATTCCTGTTTTAATGATGGACATCAAGGGAGATTTTAGCGGAATTGCTAAAGAAGGTGAAGAAAAACCATTTATTACGGAGCGTCACGCCAAAATCAATATTCCTTACAAAACAGCAAGTTTCCCGGTAGAATTAATGTCATTGTCTGAACAAAGCGGCGTTAGGCTTCGTTCTACAGTTTCTGAATTTGGGCCTGTATTATTTTCAAGAATTCTCGATTTGAATGACACTCAAGCTGGAGTAGTTTCAGTAATATTCAAGTATTGTGACGATAACAAAATGCCTCTTTTGGATTTAAAAGACATTAAAAAAGTAATCAACTATATTACCGAAGAAGGAAAAGCCGAAATTGAAGAAAGTTATGGCAAGATTTCCACTTCTACAACTGGGACAATTTTACGCAAGATAATTGAACTAGAACAGCAAGGAGCCGATTTGTTTTTTGGAGAAATGTCTTTTGACATCAATGATTTAATGCGTTTTGACGAAAACGGGAAAGGCTACGTCAATATTATTCGATTGACGGATATTCAAGACAAACCCAAATTATTTTCGACTTTTATGTTGAGTTTATTGGCAGAAATATACCAACAAATGCCCGAAAAAGGAGATTCAGATCAACCAGAATTAGTCATTTTTATTGACGAAGCGCATTTAATTTTCAAAGAAGCCAGCAAAACATTATTGGAACAAATAGAAACCATCGTGAAACTAATTCGTTCCAAAGGCATTGGCGTTTACTTTATAACCCAAAATCCAATGGACGTTCCGAGTGGAGTTTTGGCACAATTAGGGTTGAAAATTCAGCACGCTTTGAGAGCTTTTACAGCTAATGATCGTCAAGCCATCAAACAAACTGCCGACAATTATCCTTCATCTGACTTCTATAAAACAGACGAATTATTGACTAGTCTCGGAATTGGCGAAGCTTTGGTCACAGCCTTGAACGAAAAAGGAATTCCTACTCCACTTGCAGCTACAATGATGCGAGCGCCAACAAGCAGAATGGATGTTTTGACGGAAAGCGAAATTCAGGAAATCAACGCCAAATCAAAATTGGTAAGAAAATATTCTGAACTTATTGACCGTGAAAGTGCTTATGAAATGCTCAATAAAAAAATTGCAGTTGTGGAGCAAGAAGCTGCAAAACAAGAAGAAGTGAAAGCCGCAGAAAAAGAAGAAAAACAATCCGGAGACACAACTGGAGCGGTAACCAAATCAGTCATAAAAGTCTTGACGAGTGCCACTTTTATTCGTGGTGCATTTGGCGTTTTGAGCAAACTATTGAGAAAATAATATGAAAGGATACGCAACGATTGGATTGCTCATTTTGTCGAATGTTTTTATGACTTTGGCTTGGTACGGGCATTTAAAATTCAAGGAACTCAAATGGTTTGAAAATGCAGGTTTGATAACCATTGTTCTCATAAGTTGGGGATTGGCGTTATTTGAATATTGCTTCCAAGTTCCTGCAAATCGAATAGGTTATGAAGGCAATGGCGGACCATTTTCTTTGCTACAGCTCAAAGTGATTCAGGAAGTAATAACCTTGGTGATTTTCGTTGGCTTCTCTTTATTGTTTTTCAAAAACGAAACCTTTAGATGGAATCATTTTGTTGGTTTTTTGTTCTTGATATTGGCAGTTTACTTTATATTTAAAAGATAAAAAAAATGAAAAAATACTTTATTCAAAAATCTCCTTTCGTCGTTCCAACAACTGATGGAAAACTCATCGAAGAGCATCACGGAATGGCAACCACAAACAACCCAGCGATTTCAATTGCTCATATGATTGCGCCACCACATTGGAAAGAACCGTTTCAAACTCCAGAGTTCGAGGAATACACCTATATTATTTCGGGTAAAAAACAGTTTATCATCGAAGGTGAAACCATCATTCTTGAAGCGGGACAATCTATAAAAATTGAAAAAAATACTCGCGTTCAATACTCCAATCCGTTTGAAGAATCTTGCGAATATATGGCGATTTGCATTCCAGCATTCGATTTTACAAAAGTGCATCGCGAGGAAGAATAATGCTTATAGCTTGTACAAAATTGTCATTTCGACGAAGGAGAAATCACATTAGTTGCTCTTGTTATGTGATTTCTCCTTCGTCGAAATGATAAATAACTTATTTATTTTGGACTAAAAACCAGTTTCGTCGAAGTCTTGATGATTTCTTCCTTGTTCAATTTCATTTTTCGGAACTTGCCTAAATTATACATTTCCGCCTGATCGTTGTAATGCTTGCTAAACGGATTTCCGGATTGGCCTGTTGGCAAAATACTCATACTGTTTTCTACATCCGAAAAATCAATCACTCTTCGGGTCGAAGGTCCGCCTTTTACGACATATTCGCCACTATCAGTAAAGTCAAAAAACAGGTTGTTTATCACTTCGGTTGAACCTGGAACACTAAAAGTGCCAACATTAAAAATGCCCCTCAATGCGGGTACTTTCCCTAAAGGATGTTGATGTTCCAGAGTGTGAACTCGATCCCAAGTCCAAAAATTCACCTCTTTTCCCAATTGATTTTCGAGTGCCGTAATGGCTTCGTGAAAAGATTTGTTGAGGATTTCTGCCCTGGTTTCTTTTTTACTTTTTGTAGTAACATCATCCCACCAAACCGAGTTTTCATTTTTGCTTTGTGGAGCAATAATTTGTTTAACTATATGTGTGGTCAAAAGCATTTTAAAATTTTCTTCTCCCAATTCATCCAGAAAAGTATTTTTTAAATAATCATAAATCCATTTCTGATAAATTGTTGGCGCAATATCTTTTAAATTATTTGAACCATTCCATTTTTTTAGAATTTCAACTGCTTGTTTTTCGTTGCTTGAAAGGGATTTTAAATCCAATGCAGAAATCAGATTGCTTGCCACACTTGGTGTAATTGATGATGTATTGTCATTTATCATCTGACCCACATCATCTTTTGTCCAATTATTTTTTGGTTCCAATAAACCTGAAATTCTTTTGGCTCGGTCTTGTGGCAAATAATATCCAGGATACAAATAACCATCGACCGCTTCAGGTTGATTATTGGCGGAATAGATATAATTCCAGCTTGGGTTTATGGCGTGTGGATTTTTGGAGAAATCCAAAAATTCTTTTTTGTCATCAACGCCATTTGTCCCATTTAAAATAAAATTTGAATTGATTGATTTATCAATTTTATAGAGCTTACCCGAAGTATTCCAGGCAATATTTCCTTTGGCATCACCATACATTATATTTAATCCCGGCGCAGCAATCAAAGAAACTCCTTTTCTAAAATCATCTAAATTTTTAGTGTGCGAAAGCGAATAAACGGCTTCCAGCATTTGATTGTTTTGCTGGGTATATATCCAATACATTGCAACTGGTTTGGCTCCCTTAATTCCAACCAATAAATCATTCATCACCGGGCCATGCTGGGTTTCTCTAACTTCTAAAACTACATCAACACTGTCTTTTACCTTAATAGTTTCCTTTCGGATTTTATAATCCTGAAATCCGTTGGCGGTTTTGTATTGGTTTTTGTTGTTTGGATTTTCTTCTTCCTGAAACAAATCGACATCATCGTTTTCAAACATTGTTAATCCGTATGCATAATTATGATTGTGTGCCAAAAGCGGAAATGGTGTTCCGGCTAAATAATACCCATAAATTTCATAATCAGGCACTACAATATGGGCTTCGTACCAAGTGCAAGGCTGTGAAAAAAGAATGTGAGGGTCATTGGCAAAAATAACTTTTCCGTTTTTGGTTTTATTTGGTGCAATTACCCAACTGTTGCTGCCAATAAAAGCTGGCACTTGCGAATTCTCAAGCAAATCAGTCACTGATTTAGAGATTTCGGCATATTCTACAGACTTCCCTTCGAAATTTTTGATTTGAGTAGTTCCCAACGAACCGTCCAAACCAAAATCTTTTAAATATTCGGCACCCAATTTATCCCGAATATCAGTCATTAATGGATCCGTTTTTTGAGCCATAGCGAAACTGAACGACATATATCCAAAGATATTATAGACGTCCTTTATTGTAAATTTTTCTTTTTTTATTCCCAATATTTGGAACTCGATTGGCGTTTTTCCTTCTTCCATATATTGATTTACACCATCAATATAAGCCAAGGTGAGTTGATACGCTTGGGAGTTTTTGTCCAATTTAGCGATTGCCTTTTCGGAATTTTCGTTGATGCCCAAACCTGCGAAAAACTTATCGGTTTTTAATACTTTCGAACCAAACATTTCTGATAATCTTCCCGGAGCAATTCGTCGCATCAATTCCATTTGCCACAAACGATCTTGTGCGTGAACATAGCCCAGAGCAGTCATTGCATCTTTCTGGGAATTGGCATAAATGTGTGGAACCCCGAAATCATCAAAATAAACCGTAGTTTCTTTTTGAATGTTTTTGAGTTGTAGTTTTCCTTCATAAGTGGGTTTCAGATAAAAAGCATAACCTACTAATGCAATGGCAAGAATGACTATCAAGGATAGAATAACAAGAAGAAATTTCTTTAGGATTTTCATTTGAAAGTAAATTAAATAGAACTGGGTTAATCGATGTCGATGTTAAAATCTCCGAAATTTAGAATAAAAAAAGATGTTCTGTATTATTTTATTGCTTAAAATTTTAGATTTTGTTAAACAATCTTCAAAAAGGGTTTTTAGAACAAAAAAATAGAATGATATTTCAACCCAATCTACTTCTCATTATGTGGTCATTCCTTTGGCAATATTAAAATTATTTAAATAGTCAAAATTTTTAAATTAATATATGATCTAAATCATAAAAACCGACAATAGTAGTATTTAATTTTGTAGTT